>MEKM01000133.1:3787-5541 GCA_001766965.1 Acidobacteria bacterium RIFCSPHIGHO2_01_FULL_67_28
TTAGTTGTGGCACCGGCGTCTCGCCGGTGTACACAGGCCAGAGGCCTGTGCCACCAGTCTTTCCTTAGCCTTCGAGCCCGAAGCCCTCAGCGGCTAAAGCCGCCCCCTTTTCACACATGCATCGGCATGGCTAGAGCCATGCCCTCCCAAAAGCCGACGACGAATCCCCAACCACGGGATTCGTCGCCGCTACCAACCCCGCTAGCATGGCGGCGTAAAGCCGCCGCTACATCAATCGCGCTAGAAGCGCCCGAAGACCCCGAAGGTAACGTGCAGGTTGGAATAGAGCCCGCTCTGCTGATAGGCGACACCAGGCCCGAAGCGGAGGATAACGGGGGGGCCGGGGCCCCCTCCCACCCCCCGCAGGGTGCCAAGCTGGGTGAACTTGGAGTCGACGAAGAGGAAGCGAGCGTCGCCGCGGAGTCCGAAGTGGCGCCGCAGATAGAACTTCACACCCCCGCCCACGTTGCCTCCCCATCGGGTGAAGGGCTCGTCGCTCAATCTGGCGGACGCAAAAAAGAACGTGAACGGGTTCGACGCCTCGACGGTCAACACCACGCCGGGCCCGGGGCCGAAGCTGACGACGTTGGCCCCACCGGTCAAATACGGCACCCAGCGGCCGCGCTCGCGCAGATGGTAGACCCCGTTGAAGGAATGAACCCACAGCCGCCCGCCCTCCGGTTGCAGTTCGAGCACCGTGACGTCGACGGGCAGGCCTGGCTGGTCAGCGAAGCGACCGAGGTCGTCGTAGCGGAAGTTGTCGCTCTGCGTGACGTTGAGACCGTACTCAACCGCCCAGCGGGGAGTCAGGTCGTAGCTGGCACGGAAGCCCCCCTGCCAGCCAACGTCGCGTGAGCGGATCTCGGGGTGGAGCGGGGTACACCATGCGTAAGGGCAGGTGAAGATCGTGCGCGGTTTTCGGTCCCGCGCGTTGGGAAAGGCCAGGTTCGTATAGAAGCCGAAATGGCCTTCAACCTCGAAGCGGTCTTCCGGGCTCCGACCCTCGTCTTGCGCGGAGGTGACGGGGCAGAGCCCGAGGCTTAGACACACCACGGCCAACTGAATAAGACCGCTTCTTTTCATCGCAGGCTACTTTCTGCGGCAGCCAAACTTCTGCGACCGTGGGGCAGTTTTTATTAGCCCACTCTGTGCTTTCGCTGTCAAGATTTTTTCCCGCGCAGAGCCTGCCAGAAGAAAAAGCCGGCGACGAATCCCGCTGCGTGACGTTGAGACCGTACTCAACCGCCCAGCGGGGAGTCAGGTCGTAGCTGGCACGGAAGCCCCCCTGCCAGCCAACGTCGCGTGAGCGGATCTCGGGGTGGAGCGGGGTACACCATGCGTAAGGGCAGGTGAAGATCGTGCGCGGTTTTCGGTCCCGCGCGTTGGGAAAGGCCAGGTTCGTATAGAAGCCGAAATGGCCTTCAACCTCGAAGCGGTCTTCCGGGCTCCGACCCTCGTCTTGCGCGGAGGTGACGGGGCAGAGCCCGAGGCTTAGACACACCACGGCCAACTGAATAAGACCGCTTCTTTTCATCGCAGGCTACTTTCTGCGGCAGCCAAACTTCTGCGACCGTGGGGCAGTTTTTATTAGCCCACTCTGTGCTTTCGCTGTCAAGATTTTTTCCCGCGCAGAGCCTGCCAGAAGAAAAAGCCGGCGACGAATCCCGCTCTTGGGGATTCGTCGCCGCTACCGGGCCGACGGCATGGCGTCCAGGGTGCGGAAGGATTCGACTTCGGGCTCCGGGCTGGCCTGC
>MEKM01000134.1 GCA_001766965.1 Acidobacteria bacterium RIFCSPHIGHO2_01_FULL_67_28
TCGGCGGTCTGGTAGCGCTGCTCGCGGTCCTTTTCCAGCGCGCGCAGGATGATCTTCTCGAGCTCCGGCGGGCAGTTGGGGACCACCTCGGTGATGGAGGCGGGCGGCTCGTTCAGAATCTTGAAGAGGATGCCGGGGACGTCGCGGCCGGGGAAGGGGCTTTGGTAGGTCAAGATCTCGTAGAGGATGATGCCGATGGAGAAAATGTCGGAGCGGGGGTCGACCGCCTGCCCGCGGATCTGCTCCGGCGACATGTACATCACCGTGCCCAGCACCATGCCGGTGCGGGTCATGGAGGTGGCGCCGATGCGGGCGATGCCGAAGTCCACGATCTTCACCAAGCCGTCGGTGAGCAGGAAGATGTTGGCGGGCTTGACGTCGCGGTGGACGATGCCGTGCTGGTGGGCGTGGTGCAGCCCCTTGCAGGCCTGGATGACGATGTCGAGCTTCTTGACGACGGTCAGGTCTTTGCGGGCGGAGATGATCTTGTCGACGTCCTCCCCTTCCAGAAACTCCATGGCGATGAAGGGAATGCCGTCGGCTTCGTCAATGTCGTAGATGGTGACGATGTTGGGGTGGCGGAGCTGGCCGGCCGACTGCGCCTCGCGGTAGAAGCGCTTCAGGAGCTCGGGGTTGCCGGCCACGTTCGCCGACATCGTCTTCAGCGCCACCGGACGGCCCAGCCGCGGGTCTTCGGCCTTGTAGACCACGCCCATGGCCCCGCTGCCGAGCTCGGACTTAATTTGGTACTTGCCCAGTTTGGTGAGCATCAGCGCTTCAGTCCCGGCGACTCCCGGGGTGCAAGCACACGTCCCCCGACCCGGCCAATCCTAGCATTTGACCCCGCCCAATTCAACCAAACCCAC
This sequence comes from Acidobacteria bacterium RIFCSPHIGHO2_01_FULL_67_28, assembly GCA_001766965.1. Classification (GTDB taxonomy): domain Bacteria; phylum Acidobacteriota; class Terriglobia; order Acidiferrales; family 2-02-FULL-67-57; genus 2-02-FULL-67-57. The sequence goes on from MEKM01000134.1 coordinate 867, forward strand.
GGCGGGAAACCTGGAAGGGGAGGATGGCCGGTTAGAAGCGGCCGAAGACGCCGAAGGTGACGTGCAGGTTGGAGTAGAGCCCGCGCTGCTGGGAGGTAACGTCGGAGCCGAAACGCACCACGGGGCCCGGAAAGGGAAAGAAGCCTCGACGGGCAACTCCTCCGCGCTGGGTGAACTCCGAACCAGTGAAGAGGAAGCGGGCGTCTGCTCGGACGCCGACGTGCCGCCTCCAGTAGTACTTCACACCGCCGCCGACGTTGCCGCCGACACGCGTGAAGCGCTCGTTGTAGCTGAACTCGGCTTCGTCAAGGATGTCCACAGTGAGGGAAGGGCCCAATTGGCCACGCTCCAATCTTATGTTGGGACCGCGGCCGAAGCTCACAGCGTTCACCCCGCCAGTTAAGTACGGAACCCAGCGGCCGCGCTCCCGCAAGTGAAAGACCCCGTTCAGCGAATGAATCCACAGCCGCCCGGCAGCGGGCTGCTCTTGCAGGACGGTCACGCCCACGAGCGTGCCGGGGGGAGGCTGCTCGACGAAGACGTCGGTGAAGCGGAAGTTGTTGCTCTGGGTGAAGGTGAAGCCGTACTCGACGGCCCAGCGCGGAGTGACGTCGTAGCTGGCGCGGAAGCCGCCCTGCCAGCGGACGTCGCGCGAGCGAATGTCGGGCCGCAGCGCGCAGACAACTGGATCCGGGCAAATTGAGGCGAAGGGAGTATAAGCCGGGTTTTCGTGGCGCGTGGTGGGAAAGGCCAGATTGGTGTAGAACCCGAAGTGGCCTTCAATCTCCACGCGGTCCTGCGGGTCACGCCCCTTCTCTTCCTGCGCCGCCAGCGATGTGGCGACGAGGCACACAACACCGAGCACCAGACACTGCATTTTCTGTTTCATTGCAACGGCTCCAGGCTGCGGCGGAAACAGACGCCCCACCACCAGTAGTCTGGGTTCACGCCCCGCAAGCTGCATCCGAAAACGAGGTAGGCGCTCCCGGCGGCGTCCAGGGCGATGTCGCCCTCGAAGTGGCCGCGCCGACCGGTGGCGTTGAACTCCTTGCGGAAGTTCTCCCCGCCATTGAACGAGCACCGCATGAAGATGTCGAAACCCTTGTTGACTTCCTCCCAAACCGCGCAGACCTGCTCGGGGCGGCCCACGGCGATGCCCTGGGGGATGGAGGAGCCGTGGCCGCCGCGGGATAGCCGTTTGAGCTCGGAGAACGTGGCGCCGCCGTCGAGCGACCGGCGGAACATCGTCTCCCACGAGCGCGGCCGCAGCATTTGCCAAATGGCGTACACGCGGCTGGGCGTCTCGCTGGCAATTCGCAGCCTCCCGGAAGCTCCCAAGCCCTCAGACAGGTTGACCGGAGCCGAGAAGGTTTGCCCGCCGTCATAGGAGGCCACCAGCAGAACATCGGGGGCGGCCCCGATCCTCCCTTGGTCCCATCCGGCGTAAAGCTGGGCAAGAGCGTCAGTACTGACGGCGGGGCCTGAAGAGGCAGACCACTCCGGCGTCCAACGGAAGGACACCTGAACCGGTGCGGAGAAAGTGTCGCCGCTGTCGGTCGAGCGGGTGAAGAAGATTTGCTCTGATTGCCCCGGGTACGGCTCGTATTCATCCAGCCACACCGCGATAACTTCGCCGACCGCGCCCGCCGCCAACTCGGGAACGAAGGCGCCGGTTGACTCCGCAGTCCGGGAGATGTTCTTCGGCGCGGTGAAGGTCCCGCCGGCATCGGTCGAGCGGACAAAGTAGATGCCGAAATCGGATGGGCCGCCGTACACCCAAACCACATAGAGCGTCCCGGCGGCGTCGACAGCCACCTCAGGGTGCCAGGCAGCCTCGTTGGGAGGACATCCCAGGTTCGAAAGGCTCACTGGCGCGGAGAAGCTACTCCCCCCATCCAGAGAGCGGGCGAAGTAGACATTGCTGTTGCAGCCCGACGGGGGATTCCCATCCCAGACTATGTAGATCTCTCCACCAGGTCCCACGGCAACCTTCGGCTCGCCGGTGGATTGCAATGGGTCGGAAAGGAGCAAGGGCGGGGAGAGTTCCGGGCGAGCACTTCCCTGCACCTCGCGTGGCGCCGGTTGCAGGGACCCGGTGCAGAGCCACCCCAACGCCAGAAGAAGCATCACCTTGGCATGTGGCTTCACAGCCAATAGGGTAGCTCCGTCACCGGCCTCGATGCAAGGCGGCCACCCAGGGCTACCCCCTAAGGGGTAACCTGGGTGCTCCAGATGTCCTGCTGGAACTTCTGGGTGCCGGGCTTCAACCGCCGCGTGTCCATCCACACGGGGTGGATTGTGACGGGGCCAGAAACTGACCCGATGTAATCGCCGATGAACTCCCCGTTGAACTGGGCGGCCTTGATCTTGCCGCCATCGTTCACCTGGGTTTCGGCGCTGAAGGTTTGGCCCCCATCAGTGGAGCGTCGCCACATCAAATTGAAGCGGGCCTTGGTGGTGTTGGTGCGACTGTAATAAACGAGGTCCAGGCTGCCGCTCGGGCTCACGCTCAACCAGGGGAAGAACTGGTCGTACTGGGCGCTGAGCCGCACGGGCGTCGTCCAGGTGCCCCCTTGGTTCGTGGACCGCGTAACGAAAATGTCAGCATTGGTGTTCGTGGCGCTGCGGTAGGCCCCCCAGGCTAGGTGGAGCTCGCCGGAGGGCAGGCTGCGGGTAGGGTCCACCGCGGCCGTAGGAAAGCTATTGACGCGGAACTTGGTGTTGACGAGTTGCGTTTGTCCTCGGGGGTTATTCGGCAGGCCGAAAATATTGTCGGCCACGATGACGGGCTGCGGGCTCCAAGTCTGCCCACCGTCGGTCGAACGGGAGATCAAGATCCGGTTAGTCTTGAATGGCTCTGTGGACCTGAGCCGGGCCCAGGCCACGTAGACCGTCCCGTCCTGCCCGACGAAGGGAACCGACCCCTGGTTGTAGGCATCCGTCGAAAGGGTGATGGGGGCGCTCCACGTGTCGCCGTTGTCGGTCGAGCGCTTAACCTGGATGGCGGCACCACCAAGGACGATCCGAGTCCAGCTCACGTAGACGTTGCCCCGGTGCGCGCTGTTGGATTGATCGGCCGCGATGAACGGCTTGTCGTTGAAGGTGCTGGAGCCGCCCTGGGCGATGATGCGCAGGTTCGCAACTGGAAACGTTATACCCCCGTCGTCGGACCAGACCATGAAAACGGTGCCGTTGGTCGGGCTAACGTCAATGAGGTTGAATGCAACGCACGAGTAATACACTCGCCGCTCCCCGCCGATGACTGGGTCAGGGCTGAAGGCGAGCCCGGGGTCACTCGCCCTAGGGAACCCACCAGGCAGCGGAAGCGCTCCCGACTCCGAGACCGGCCAAGTCAAGCCGCCATCGGGCGACCGGTAGTGCCCGCACGTGGGGTCGCCGCCAATTCCTTGGAAAAAGTCATTGGCGCCAGCTACCAAGTGGTTAGGGTCACCAGGGTTCATCGAGATGTAGGGCTCGTTTTGCGGCTTGCCAGAGTCATTGGGGTCATTGACCAGGGCGTTCGTTCCGACACTTAGCCCAAGCGGACAGGGCAGTTCCGGGGTACCGCAGGTGTCGGGGTCGTTCGGGTCTTCCATTTCGATGGTCGCGGGGTCTATGCACACGGCACCCGAGGCGACGTCGCAGACGGCGGGCCCGGATTGGGCTTGGGAGGGCGGCAACAGCAAGATAGAAGCGCCGCCGAAAATCAGAACTACGAGAAGGGGAAAAAGAAGTTTCTTCATGGAGCACCTCACATTACGATCACACTACAGGCCCCGGCGCTCCACGACGCCGCCCTTTTCTCATCCCCCCCCCCCCGGTCAATAGGAAAATCGTCCTACGCGGACTTTCCGCCTAGCCAGCCCGCCCCCGGCCGCCGTGCATGGGGTCCAGGATGCGGAAGGCTTCGGCTTCAGACTCGGCGCGTGCGGGGGACTAGTGGGTCTCGGCGACGACTTTGAGGAGCTGGCCGCCGACGAGCAGGATGTCGCCGTCCTTCACCAGGGCGCGCTTGCGGATGCGGAGGTAGGAGCCGTTGGTGCTGTTCTGGTCTTCGAGGAAGAAGCCCTCGGGGCCGCGGAAGAGGCGGGCGTGCTGCCCCGACATGTAGCGGTCGTCGGGGAAAGTGTGGGTGCCGCTGGAACGTCCGAAGGTGGTCTCGGCGTCTGACAAGGGAAAGCGCTTCACCACCTGGCCGTTGTCG
>MEKM01000135.1:0-2395 GCA_001766965.1 Acidobacteria bacterium RIFCSPHIGHO2_01_FULL_67_28
GACCACGGCCAGCGCCAGCTTTGCCAGGGGAGGGAGATCGCGCGCAGGCGCTCGAGCCAGCCCGCCGCGGCGGGCCAGCCGCCGGCCGGCGCCGGGCTCTCGGTGGCTACCCGAGTGCGCAGCCAGGAAGTGCCTTCGGAGAACGAGAACGGCGCCACCAGGTAGATCCCCACCACCAGGCAGGTGATGGTCAGGATGAAAGCGCCGGGGATGTTGGCGAGCTGCGTCAGGCCGAGCGCCAGGAGAATCCCGAGCAAGCCCCCGGCGGGGATCACGCCCCAGAGCCTGTTCAGGGAAGTCAGCAGCCCGAGGAGGCTCGTGAGCGAGAACAGCAGCAACAGCACGCCCGCCACCCTGGCCCGCGGCGATTCCACCGCGCGGCTGCGGAACCACTGCCAGGCCAGCGCCAGCAGCAGAACCGGCAGGAGGAAGGCCACGCTGCCCAGGGCTTGCAGGAGGAGATCCGCGAGATAAGCGCCGGCGACGCCAATCCAGTTCTGCGCCGGGGGCGTCTGCGGGGGCGTGGCGGTGTTGAGCGAGGGGTCGAGCGGGGAATAGCTGACCAAGCTCAAGCCCATCAGCACGGCTCCGACCAGCCAGAGGAAGCCGATGAGCTCGTTCAGGCGCTTGTTCTCGCCCGGCGTCAGGATGTTCATCTCCGCTCTCCCTTGCCCCGCCTTTGGCGGGGCAGGCCCCAAGAAACAACAGGGCGCTCCCGAAGCTTCGGGACACACTGCACCCCGCAAGAAGAACGTTTCTTTTTCCCGCCGTAGGGAGCGGCGGAACCGGCGCTAGCCGGACGAGCGGAGGAACTCGATCAGGAGGATTATAGCCCCTAAAGCCAGGCGATATGCAACAAATATTTTCAGTGTCCGCACCTGGAGGTAGCGCAGCAGGAAGGCGATGGCTGCATAGCCCACTAGGGCCGACACCCCGAAGCCGACGGCGAAATCCCGCACCGAGGTCCCCGGCGGCAGCCCCTGCTCGAGCATCTGCCGTCCTTCGAGCAGCGTGGCGCCGCCGATGATGGGCGTGGCCAGCAGGAAAGAAAAGCGCGCCGCCGACTCCCGCGTCAGGTTGCGGAAGAGCCCGGCGGCGATGGTGATGCCGGAGCGGGAGGTTCCCGGGACAATCGCCACCGCCTGCGCCAGGCCGATGAGGGCGGCGTCCGCGAAGCCGACGGTCTCCATCTTGCGCACGAGCGTCCGCCGTCGGTCGGCCATCCACATCAGGAGCGCCACCCCGATGAGCGCCGCCGCCACCAGCGCCGGCCGCCGGAAACCGCTTTCGGCGTAGCTCTCGAGGAAGTACCCCGCCAGCGCCCCCGGCACCGTCGCGAGAATGATGAGTCCGAGCAGGCGACGCTGCCCCCGTGCCGCCTCCGCGGCGCTACCGAAGAGCAAGGCCCGCGTCATGGCCAGCCAGTCGCGGGCAAAGTAAGCGACCACGGCCACGAGCGTCCCGGCGTGGAGGGCGACGTCGTAGGCCAGCCCCGGGTCGTGCCAGCCGAAGAGCCAGGGGACGAGAATCAAGTGCGCGGTTGAGCTGATGGGCAGGAACTCCGTCAGGCCCTGCACGACCGCGAGCACGATGGCTTGGAAGAGGCTCATCGGCTAGTGCCGTTCCAACTGGGTATTCTCAATCTTCTCAACTTTCTCTTTGAATTGTGACCCATCCCCCAAGATTCCTTGTCAAGTCAGTTGGAACGGCACTAGCCGAGGTCTTTTTCCATCCGGTAGGCGTCTTGCTGCGCGAGATAGTAGCGCGGCAGGTGCGCCACGGTGGCGTAACCGGCGCGCTGCCAGAAGGCCAGGGCGGCGGCGTTGTCAGTGGCTGTCTCGAGCCGCACGCGCTTCACACCCTGCGCGGCCAGCCAGGCTTCGGCCGCGCGCAAAAGTTCCGTGCCGATTCCGCGCCGGCGGCGGTCTTCGCGGACGTCGAGCGTGATGATGTGCCCGCGCGCGCCGCCCGTCTGCCGCACGATGATGAAGGCCACGAGTGTTTCTTCCTCTTCCGCCACCCAGGCCCGCGCGCCCGGCGCGCTCAAGAACTCTCGGAGCGCATAGCGGGAGTAGGCGATGCCCGGCGGGTAGCAGGTCTGGTCGAGCCGGTAGGCGGCGTCAAAATCCTTGTCGTCGAGCTCCCGCACCCGCACGAGCGCGCGATGCTATCACAGAAGCCGGAGGAGTCGCGCGAAGTCGGCCAGCGACAGCTCTTCAGCGCGCGCGCGGACATCAAGCCCCGCGGCGGCCAACGCTTCCGTCGCGCGCTTGGGGTCGTACCGGGTGCGGAGGTTGTTCACGACTGTCTTGCGCTTCATGCGGAAGCAGGTTCCCACAAAGCGCAAAAACTCCTCGGCGTCGGCGACGCCGAGCGCGGCTCGCGCCCTCGGGGG
>MEKM01000135.1:2405-7425 GCA_001766965.1 Acidobacteria bacterium RIFCSPHIGHO2_01_FULL_67_28
GGACTGATTCCACTTTCGGCGGCGGCCGGAAGGCGCCCCGGGGAATCGCCAGCAGGATTTCCGGTGTGGTGTAGAACTGCGCGAGCACGGAGAGATAGCCGTAGTCGCGGCTGCCCGGGCGCGCCGCCAGCCGCTCGGCGACTTCTCGTTGCACAACGATGTGGATGTCGGCGATGAGTTCGATCGAGGCGAAGAGGTGTTGCAGGATGGGCGAGGTGATGTAGTAGGGCAGGTTGCCGTAGACGCGCCAGCGCGCGACCCCCGCCTCGCGCGCCAGCGTGTCGAGGCGCGTTTCGAGGATGTCGGACTCGACCACACGCGCCCGCGGGAAGCCGGCCAGCTGCGCGCGCAGCGCGGCGACGAGTTTCGGGTCGCGTTCCACGGCGACCACGGCGGCTCCCGTCTCCGCCAGCCCCGCGGTCATCTCGCCGTGCCCGGCGCCGATCTCGAGCCACGAGTCTTCGGTGTGGCAGACGAGCGCCTCCAGGATGCGTCCCGCAATGCGGGAGTCGGCCAGGAAATGCTGCCCGAGCGGCGGGCGCGGGCGGCGGCTTGGGCGGTGTTTCATCGCCAGCCGCTATTCTAGTGCCGTTCCAACTTGTATGGCCGACCATCCGATCATCCCCAGGACAAGCCCCACCAGTTGGAACGGCACGAGCGGGTTTTGCGCGCTCGCTTGACGCCCTTCGGAGGGCTGGCTAGAATCCCAAGGAGAGGATTCAGTCAGGGCCACGATGCGAGTCGAACCGCTCGAAGAGCGCAAGGCGCAGATTCTGGCGGCGGTGGTGCGCGCCCACATCACGACCGGCGCCCCCGTGTCCTCCTCCAGCGTGGCCGATGATTTTGCCGAGCCCCTGTCGTCGGCCACCGTGCGCCACGTGATGGCGACTCTCGAAGAGGCCGGGTACCTGCACCAGCCGCACACCTCCGCCGGGCGCGTCCCCACCGCGCGCGCCTACGAGTTCTACGCCCGGGAAGTGGCCGCCAAGGCGCGCCTGCGCCCGGCTGACCAGAAGCGCATCAACCGCAGCCTGGCCGCCGGCCGGGCCGACGCCGAGCAGTTGCTCGGCCGCGTGCCGCACGTGCTCGCCGAGCTTCTGCACGGCGTGGGCATGGTGCTGATTCCGCCGCTGGCCGGGACCGTGCTCGGCCAGATCCGCTTCGTGCTCTTGGACGACCGCCGGCTGCTGACCGTGGTGGTCACGCGCGACGGCCGCGTCACCGACAAGGTCATCCGCCCCCGCGAGCGTTTCCGGGCGGACGAGCTCGATCGCATGAGCGCCTTCTTGAACGAGAACTTCCGCGGCTGGGCCCTGGGCGCCATCCGCGCCGAGCTGGAGCGCCGGGTGGCGGCCGAGCGCAGCCAGTTTCTCCGCCAGGCGGCGGCGCTTTGCCGGGAGAGCCTCGACCTGGCGCAGGGAAGCGCTCTGCAACTGGAAGGGGTCTCGCACCTGGTCGAGCAGATGGAGGCGGCCCACCCGGAGGCCCTGGGCGCGCTCGTACAGGCGTTGGAAGAAAAAGAGCGGCTGGCGCGGCTGCTGCGCGACTGCCTGGAAAGCCCCGGCGCCTCCCCCCGCATTCAAATCGGCCTGGAGCAGGTGACTCCGGCGATGAAAGATTTCGCCCTCATCGGCGCCCCGTACGGCCGCGCCGGCAGCCGGGCCGGTTCGCTCGGCCTGCTCGGGCCCACGCGGATGGACTACGCCCGCGCCATCACCGCCGTCACCTACGTGGCCGCGCTCTTCGACCGCCTGCTGGCGGAGAACTGACCCGCGTCCCGATGGAAAAGAAACCCACCCCGGCCCCGGACCTCGAGGCGGCTGTGCCCGCCGCGGCCGAAGGCCCCTCGGCTGAAGAGCAGATGAAGAAGCTCGAGGAGGAGAAGAAGGCCCTCTTCGACCAGCTCCTCCGCCGCCAGGCCGACTTCGAGAACTTCCGCAAGCGGATGGAGCGGGAGCAGCAGGAAGCGCGGCAGAACGCCGGGGCGGCGCTGGTGACGGCGCTGCTGCCGGTGCTCGACGGCTTCGAGCGGGCGTTGGCCCATCCCGGGGCGGACGAGGAGTACCGCAAGGGCATCGAGCTCATTTACAAGCAGCTCTACGACGCGCTGGTGCGGGAAGGGCTGAAGCCGGTGACGGCGCTCGGGCAGACCTTTGACCCCTTCCTCCACCACGCCGTCGAGCGCGTCGAAACCAGCGACCACAACGACCAGGAAGTGCTGGCCGAACTGCAGCGCGGCTACACCTTCCGCGAGCGCCTGCTGCGGCCGGCGCTGGTGCGGGTGGCGGTGGCCCCGGCGACGCCCGGCGCGGGCGCGCCGCGGTCGGGCGAAGAAGAAGACTAGGCGGCCATGCCCCGCGGAAAAAACAAGCGCGACTACTACGAGGTGCTGGGCGTTCCCCGCGGCGTCTCGGACGAAGAGGTCAAGAAGGCCTACCGCCGCGCCGCCCTCCAGTGGCATCCCGACCGCAACCCGGGCAACAAGGAAGAGGCCGAGGAGCGCTTCAAGGAAGTTACCGAAGCCTACAGCGTCCTGATTGACGCGCAGAAGCGCGCTGCCTACGACCGCTTCGGTCACGCCGGGCTGGGCCCGCAGCCCTTCGCCGGCTTCGACGAATCCATCTTCGCCGACTTCAGCGACATCTTTGGCGACATCTTCAGCTTCGAAGATTTGTTCGGATTGGGCGGCGGCCGCCGCCGCTCGCGCGTCCGCCGCGGGCGCGACCTGCGCTACGACCTGACCTTGAGCTTCCAGGAAGCCGCCCGCGGACTCGCCACCAAGATCAAGATCCCCCGGCATGAAACCTGCCCGGAGTGCAAGGGCAGCGGCGCCCGCAAGGGCACCGGGGCCACGACCTGCACCGCTTGCCAGGGCCGCGGGCAGGTTCGCTACCAACAGGGCTTCTTCGCCATCTCCCGCACGTGCCCGCAGTGCCAGGGGGTGGGGCAAGTCGTCCGCAACCCCTGCCCGGACTGCCGGGGCGAGGGCGTGGTGGCGCGCGAGCGCACGCTCGAGATCAAGATTCCGCCGGGCGTGGACTCGGGCACGCGGCTGCGCATCGGCGGGGAAGGCGAGGGGGGCGCGAACGGCGGCCCGCCGGGCGACCTCTACGTCGTGCTCCAGGTGGCGGAGCACGACTTCTTCGAGCGCCGCGAGTCGAACCTCTACTGCTCCATCCCGGTCAGCTTCCCGCAAGCGGCGCTGGGCACCGAAATCCGCGTGCCCACACTCGACGGCGACACCGGCTTGAAAATCCCTGCCGGCACGCAGAGCGGCACCATCTTCCGCCTGCACGGCCAGGGCTTCCCGAATCTCAACGGCGGCGGGCGCGGCGACCTCTTTGTCGAAGTGCGCGTCGAGACTCCGAAGAAGCTCACCCGCGAACAGAAGCGCCTGGTCGAGCAGTTGGCCGAGACCCTGCCCGCCGAAAACCGTCCGGCCGCCAAGTCCAGCCTCTTCGACCGCGTCAAAGACATCTTCGGCTAGGGAGAATCAAGTTCAGCCCGGCGGCTTCCGCCGCCGGGAGACAGACACGAATGTCTGTCCCACTAAGTCCCTCTCACTTCACCAGTGGGGCGGACATTCTTGTCTGCCAGCCTCTTCTTCCGCCCAACCCAGCGGCCGCCGGTGCTGAGAGCCTGTGATTCCCACGGCAGAAGCCCGTGGGCTGAACAATTCCTTGCTTTGCGCCTTTTCTTTCAGGATAATCCGCAGGCGTTGACCGCTGCCATGCGCAAGCTGCTCCCCATTCTCTTGCTGCTGGGTTTACCGCTCGCGGCTGCGGCGCAGGAGCGCCCGCTCACGACCCAGCCGGTCGAAACCGTCCCGCCGGGCGAGCTGTTGATGCAGCTCGGCTTCGAGTTCCTCCAGGACGCGCGCTTCCCGCTTTCGGGCCTGGAAGGCGACTTGAGCCGCATCGGCGTGCTCGACGTGCACATGGGCGTGAGCCGGGCGGTGGAATTGCAAATCCAGGGCACCATCCGGCAGTTCCTGTCGGTAACGAACCAGCAGGCGGCCTTCGTCACGCCCGGCTTGAGCCGCGGCGGCACTTCCACCTCCGACTTCGGCGACATCACCCTGGCCTCGAAGATCCACCTGCTGCGCGAGACCGACGACCGGCCGGCCATCGGCCTGCGCTTCGGCTTCGAGATGCCGAACACCAACGAAGGGCGCGGCATCGGGCTGAACACGACCAACATCTTCGTCTCGCTGCTGGCGCAGAAGCACTACGGCAAGCTCAACGTCTTCGGGAACGCCGGACTCGGCATCCTGCAAGCGCCGGCGGGACTCTTCAGCCAGAACGACGTCATCCTCTACGGGCTGGGCGCCACCTACCCGGTGCACAAGCGGGTGACCGTGGTGGGGGAAGTCGCGGGCCGGCAGAGCACGCGCTCGACGCCGGTGACGAGCCCGCTCGTCGCCACCGGCAGCCGCTCGGAAGCGCGCCTGGGCTTCCAGGTCTTCGCCGGCGGCTTCCGCTGGGATTTCGCCGGGCTGGCCGGACTGACCCGGGACGACGCCAACAGCGGGTTCGTCTTTGGGGTCAGCAAGCAGGTGACGCTCTGGAAGGGCGAAGCCCCGCGCTAGTTCCTCGCAACTCCTCTTCTTGCTTGTCATTCTGAGCGAAGCGAAGAATCTCAATCGTAGCCAGCCGACACGTTTGAGATTCTTCGCCCTGCGGGCTCAGAATGACAAAGGCAGGGCGCTTCGCCCCCTAGCTCGCCAGGCGCAGGCGGAGAACGGTCCAGAGGATTTTGATCCCCGCCCGCAACGAGCCGCTCACGGTTCCGGAAATCTTCGACTGGCCGAGGCGCGGCCGGTAAGAAACCGGCACCTCGCGCACCCGCAGCCCGCGCCGCACGGCTTTCACCTGCATCTCGGCCGTCCAGCCGAAGTTGGTGTCGCGCATCGCGAGCTGCGCCAAACTCGCGCGGCGGATGGCGCGGAAGGGCCCGAGGTCGGTGTAGCGGAAGCCGAAAAGCAGCCGGATGAGCCCGACCACCAGGCGGTTCCCCCAGC
>MEKM01000135.1:7483-10580 GCA_001766965.1 Acidobacteria bacterium RIFCSPHIGHO2_01_FULL_67_28
CAGGATGGGCTCAAGGAGCGCCGGCGCTTCCGCTGGGACGTCGCTCGCGTCGGCGTCCATGAAGACCACGATGTCCGCCGCGCCGTCGAGCGCCGCGAGGCCGGCCAGGCAGGCGCGCCCGTAGCCGCGCCGGGGCTCGCTGACCACGCGGGCGCCGCCGGCGCGGGCGACGGCGGCGGTCGAGTCGCGGCTGCCGTTGTCCACCACGATGACCTGGGCAAACAAGGAGCGGGGAAGCTCATCCAATACGGTAGCCAGGGCGAGCTCTTCGTCGAGCGCGGGAATGATGAGCGCGATGCGAGCGTCGGAACTCACGGGCGGAGGCGGCCGGCGGCCCCTTGCCGGGCGGCGGCGGCCGTGTTATACAATGAGGATTCGAGGATGACGGATGCCCCCAGCACCCAGGGCCCACTAGCGCCGGCTTCGCTTCTCCCGAAGCGGCGCCGCTCTCTCCTTCTTTCTCTCGGCTGGCTGCGCGACCTGCTCATCGCCATTGTGCTGGCGCTGGCTATCATTGCCTTCGTTTACCAACCCGTCAAGGTGGAAGGCACCAGCATGGCGCCGCGGCTCTCCGACCAGGAACGCATCGTCATCAACAAGTTCATCTACAAGTTCGGGCCCATCGAGCGGGGCGACATCGTGGTCTTCCGCTACCCGCGCGACCCGGGGAAATCCTTCATCAAGCGCGTGGTGGGGTTGCCGGGCGAAACGGTGGAGATCCGCCGCGGCGTGGTCACCATCAACGGCATCCCGCTGCGCGAAGAGTATGTGCCCATGGGCGAGCAGGACGCGCACTCCTACCCGGCCACCCGCCTGCCCGCCGACCACTACTTCGTGCTCGGCGACCACCGGCGCAGCTCGAACGATTCCCGCGTATGGGGGGCCGTCGACCGCAGCTACATCTACGGCAAGGCGGTTTTCGCCTACTGGCCGCCCGAGCGCTTCGGGGTGATTGAAAGCGCCAACGGGGAAGAATAGCGTGGGGCGCGAGAACTTTGGGAGAGTGGATGGAAGCAATCCTCGCCCTGGAGGACGGCCGGCTCTTTAAGGGCCGCGGCTACGGCGCGCGCAGCGAGCGCGGCGGGGAAGTCGTTTTCAATACCTCCATCACCGGCTACCAGGAAATCTTCACCGACCCGTCCTACGCCGGGCAGCTCGTCTGCCTGACCTACCCGCACATCGGCAACGTCGGCGCCAACCCCTTCGACAACGAGGCCGGGCGGCCCTACATCGAAGCACTCATCGTGCGCGACTTCTCCGAGCTCGCCTCCAACTGGCGCAGCCGCGAGACCGCCGAAGATTTCCTCGCCCGGCACGACATCCCGGTCCTCAGCCACATTGACACGCGCGCGCTCGTCCGCCACCTGCGCACCCACGGCGCCCAGCGCGCCGTGCTCTCGACGGTTTCGACCGATGCGGCGGCGCTGGTGGCGAAGGCGCGCGCGCTGCCGGCGATGGTCGGGCTCGACCTCGCCAGGACCGTCACCGCCAAAGAGCGCTACGAGTGGACGGAGCCGAGCGTGGAGCTGGCGCGCGGCGGCGTCGAGCCCGCGCCGGCGCGCTTCCATGTGGCCGCTTATGATTTCGGTATCAAGCAGAACATCCTGCGGCGGCTGGTGGACGTCGGCTGCCGGGTCACGGTCGTGCCGGCGCTCACGCCGGCCGAGGACGTGCTCGCGCTCAAGCCCGACGGCGTCTTTCTCTCGAACGGCCCGGGCGACCCCGAGCCGTGTACGTATGCGGTTGAAGCGGTGCGCAAACTCGCCGGGCGCGTGCCGGTCTTCGGCATCTGCCTCGGGCACCAGATTGTCGGCCTGGCGCTCGGCGGCAAGACCTACAAGCTCAAGTTCGGCCACCACGGCGCCAACCACCCCGTAAAGAACCTGCTGACGGGCAAGGTCGAGATCACGGCGCAGAACCACGGCTTCGCGGTGGACCCCGAGTCGCTGAACACCCGCGAGGTGGAGCTGACGCACAAGAACTTGAACGACGACACGCTGGAGGGCCTGCGCCACCGGTCGCTACCCTTGTTCAGCGTCCAGTACCACCCCGAGGCCTCCCCCGGCCCCCACGACTCCCACTACCTGTTCCACCAGTTCGTGAAGTTGATGGAGCTGAAAAAAACTTGACTCCCGAGTGGCTAGTACGTCGTCTTTCAGTTGGGGCACTGGCTCTGTTTGTTTTCCTAATCTTTCAGGAGTTTCCGCTCTTCTCCATTTGGACTGGGCCTACCAGACATGGATATTGGGAGGAATTCACATTCAATCAATTAGCATCGACAGGGTTCGGAGAGAGAGGCGTAGCCCCTTTCGGCTTTGTACTAGAAGGAGCGAAGTCTACCGCCTCGTTGCGACTAGTCTCAGCCACCCTTTTGGGGATGGGCGTTGTGATTGTCGTCGCGTGCTTACTCGGGATCATCAAACCTAGCTCAAGGTGGCTGTATCCTTTGTCGGTGATCGTGCTGATGTGGTTCGCCGCGGGGGGAAGCCTAGCGTATCGTCTTTTTCAGAGATATGTCGTGGATATGAGCAAAGGTCGGCTGTGGCTCTTAGAGACGGAAATCGGCACTTATCTTATTGTTTGGTGTGTTTCTTTGATCGTGGTCGCTGGTGCGGTTTCTCAGCTTCATCTTCTTTCTAAGGCCACTAGGTGATTGGTTGATGCCGAGGCGGACGGACATCAAGAAGATCCTGATCATCGGGTCGGGCCCCATCATCATCGGGCAGGCGTGCGAGTTCGACTACTCCGGCACGCAGGCCTGCAAGGCGCTGAAGAGCGAGGGCTACAAAGTCATCCTCGTCAACTCGAACCCCGCCACCATCATGACCGACCCGGAGCTGGCCGACCGCACCTACATCGAGCCGCTCACCGCTGCCTACCTTGAAGCCATCATCGCTGCCGAGCGGCCCGACGCGCTGCTGCCCACGGTGGGCGGGCAGACGGCGCTGAACCTGGCGGTCGAGCTGGCCGAGTCGGGCGTGCTCGAAAAATACGGCGTCGAGCTCATCGGGGCGTCCCTGCGCGCCATCAAGATTGCCGAGGATCGCCTGTGGTTCAAGGACGCGGCGGCCAAGTGCGGCCTGACAACGCCGCGCAG
>MEKM01000136.1 GCA_001766965.1 Acidobacteria bacterium RIFCSPHIGHO2_01_FULL_67_28
CGCGGCGGTGAAGCCGGCCCTGGTGGTCATTGCCGAGACCGAGATCTGGCCGAACTTTCTCCGCGCCGCCCATCGCGCCGGAGCGCGCCTGGCTTTCGTCAACGGGCGCATCTCCGACCGCTCCTTCGGCCGCTACCGTTTCTGGCGCTTTTTCCTCCGGCGCGCGCTGGAAAATGTCGACCTGTTCCTGATGCAGAGCGAAGAAGACGCCCAGCGCATCCGCGAGCTGGGAGCGTCGCCCGGGCGCGTCGCCGTGGGCGGCAACCTCAAGTTCGACCTGCCGGCGCCGGCGCGCCCGGCCTTTCTGGCCGAGCTCGAGAAGGCCGCCCAGGGCGCCCCCATCGTGGTGGCCGGCTCGACTTTGGCGACCGAAGAAGAAAAGCTGCTCGACGCCCTGGAGGTATGCGCGCAGGCCAAGGGCCGCAAGGCGGTGCTTCTGCTCGCCCCGCGCCACCCGGAGCGGTTCGACGACGTGGCCGCTCTGCTTGAGCGGCGCGGGCTGCGCTTCATCCGCCGCAGCCGGTGGACGATGAACACGCCCGGCCCGATGTCGTCCTGCTCGACACGCTCGGCGAACTGGCCGGGGCCTACGCCGCCGCCACGGTCGCCTTCGTGGGCGGCTCGCTCGTCCCGGCCGGCGGCCACAACCCCATCGAGCCCGCGCTCTGGGCGAAGCCCGTCGTGTTCGGGCCTTCGATGGAGAACTTCCGCGGCGTGGCGCGCGCCTTGCTGGACGCCAAGGCGGCTTTTCAGGTCAAATCCAGCCAGGCGCTGGGGATTCTGCTGGCGGCGCTTTTGAGCGACCCGGTGGCCTGCCAGCGCGCCGGGGAGGCGGCGCGGCAACTGGTGGAGCGCGAGCGTGGAGCGGCAGCGCGCTCGGCGGCGCGCCTGGCGGCCCTGCTGGAGGAAGGGGTGACGCCGTGAGGTGGCCGGCCTGGTTGCGGTGGCTGCTCTGGCCGCTGGAGCTGCTCTATCGCGGCGCGCTCCGGGTGCGCGCCGCCGCCTACGACCGCGGCTGGCTCCGCCGGCACCGCCTGCCCGCCAAGGTCATCAGCGTGGGCAACCTCACCGTCGGCGGCACGGGCAAGACTCCGATGGTCATCACCCTGGCCGGCTGGCTCCGGCAGCGCGGCCTGCGGGTGGCCGTGCTCACCCGCGGCTACGGCCGCCGCGAGCACGCCTCGCTCGTCATCAACGGCCAGGGCGAAGTGGAGAAGTACCGGCCGGAGCTGATGGGCGATGAGCCGATCCTGCTGGCGCGGCGGCTGCCGGAGGTGACCATCGGCATCGGCGCCGACCGTTTGGCTTTGGCCCGGCGGATTCTCGAGATGGAGGCTCCGCGGCCGCCCGACGTTTTCCTGCTCGATGACGGCTTCCAGCACCGGAGGCTCCAGCGCGACCTCGATGTCGTCTTGCTCGACTCGACCGACCCGTTCGGCGGCGGCGCCGTGCTTCCCGCCGGGCCGCTGCGCGAGCCCCGCGAGGCGCTGGCCCGCGCCGATGTGATTGTGCTCACCCGCGTCGAAGACGACGGCGGTCGGGCCGGCCTGGCGGAGGAAGTCCGCCGGCTCAATCCCCGCGCTCCGGTCTTCCGCGCCACGACCAAGTTTCTGGGCGCCTTCGACGCCGCCACGCACCGCGCCGCCAACCTCTACGCCCTCAAGCAGCAGCCCGTGCTGGCTTTCTGCGGGGTGGGCAACCCGGCGGCGTTTGTCGCCGACCTCGGCCGCTGGGACTTCAACGTGGTCGGCGCCGTGACCTTCTCCGACCACCACCGCTACGGCGTGGACGACTTCAAGCGCATCGTCCCCCAGGCCGACCGCGTCGGGGCGCGCGTGCTGCTGACGACGGAAAAAGACATGGTCAACTTGACCGTGGTGCCGCCCAGCCTGCCGCCGACTTTTTATTGCCGCATCGAGCTCGCGCTCGAGGACGAAGCCGCCTTCTTCGCCGCCGTCGCCGAGCGCCTCGAACGGGTGACGGGCTGACCATGGCCTTCGAGCCCAAGAAGATTCTCGTGCGCGTGCCCAACTGGGTGGGCGACGCCGTGCTGTCCCTGCCCGCCCTGGACAAGCTCGGCGAGCGCTTCCCCTCGACTCAGCTCACGGTCCTGGCGCGCCCGCACGTCGCCGGCCTCTACGCCCACCGGCCCGGAGTCCACCGCGTGCACCTCTTCGACCACCGCGGGCGGCACCGGGGGTGGAGCGGCTGGCGGCGCCTGGCGGCCGAGCTGGCGGCGGAGCGCTTCGAGCTGGCCGTGCTTTTTCAAAACGCCTTCCAGGCGGCGCTCATCGCCTGGCTGGCGCGCATCCCCTGGCGGGTCGGCTACGCCCGCGACGCCCGCGGGCCGCTGCTCACTGACCGCATCCCCGTGCCGCGTCCGCAGGAGATTCCCCCGCACGAAAGCTACTACTACCTGGAGCTGCTGCGGCGGGCGGGTTGGCTGGAGTCGCTGCCCGTGGTCGAGCGCATCCCGCTCGCACCGGCGCCCGCGGCGGTCGAGCGGATGCGCGTGCGCCTGCGCGAGCACGGGCTCGACCACGGCGCCCGCCGTCTGCGCGTGGTGCTGGCCCCGGGCGCGAGCTACGGCTCGGCCAAGTGCTGGCTGCCGGAGCGCTACGCCGCGCTGGCCGACCGCCTGGTTGAGGCCTGCGACGCCGCTGTGCTACTCTGCGGCACTTCCGCCGAGGCGGAGCTCGGCACCGCGATTGTCCGGCACATGAAACATCGCCCGATTTCGCTCATCGGAGCCACGACGCTCGAAGACTTCCTCGGGCTGCTGCCCGCGGCCCACCTCTTCATCGGCAACGATTCCGGCGCCATGCACTTGGCCGCGGGCGTGGGCCTGCCGCAGGTCATCATCTTCGGGCCCACCGACGAAGCCGGCACCGGGCCGGTGAATCCGCGGGCGCGCCTGGTGAAGCAACCGGTTTCCTGTAGCCCCTGCTTCCTGCGGCACTGTCCCATCGACCACCGCTGCATGACGCGGGTGACCGTGGAACAAGTATGGCGGGCGGTCGAGGCCGCGCTCGCCGACCGTCGCGCCGCCCCGCAGCCATGACCCAGAACTCCAAGCGGCGCGCCGTGTTCCTCGACCGGGACGGCACTGTGGCCGACGAGGTGGGCTACATCAATCACGTGAGCCGGTTTCGTCTCTATCCGTGGTCGGCGGAGGCGATCCGCAAAATCAACGCCGCCGGGCTGGCCGCCGTCGTGGTCACCAACCAGGCGGGCGTGGCCCGCGGCTATTTTCCCGAAGAGCTGATCCGGCAGGTGAACGAGCGGATGAGGCAGGAGCTGGCGGCGGCGGGGGCGCGGCTCGACGGAGTCTACTACTGCCCGCACCACCCGGAGGTGGGCGAGCCGCCCTACCGCCAGCGCTGCGCCTGCCGCAAGCCGCAGCCGGGGATGCTCGAGCAGGCGGTGCGCGACCTGAACTTGAGCCTGGCGGGCTCGGTCGTCGTCACCGACCGCTACATGGAGGTCGAGATGGCGCACAAGCTCGGCCTGCGCGGCTGCCTGGTGCTGACCGGCTACGGGCGCGGCGAGCAGGAGTACCAGCGGCAGAAGTGGCCGCGGCCGCCCGACTGGATCGCCGAGGACCTCCTCGAAGCGGTCAATAAGATTCTTCCGGAGATGCGATGAGACTGATCCATCCGAGCCCCGGGGAGCTGCTCGACCGCCAGACGATTCTGCATTTGAAGGTCGACGCCGGCCGCCGGCGACAGGTGGGCGTCTCCCACTTCGAGGAAGAGCTCAAGATGATCGAGGCCGCGCTCGCCGATTGGTTCGGCAAGAACCCCGGCGCCGACCGGCGCGCCTATGACGAGGCGGCGCGGGAGCTGGCGGAGGTGAACCGGCAACTGTGGGAGGCGGAAGACGAAGTCCGCGAGCTCGCGCGGAGCGCCAAAGACCGCCTGGCCGAGCTGGCGAAATGGATCCCGGAGCTGAACGACCGGCGCGCCGACCTGGTGCAGCGGGTGAACCGCCTGTTCGACGTGAGCCAGACCGAGAAGCTCTATCAATGAGTCGCGCCGCGCTCTCTGCGCGCTTCGGATGAGCGAGCGTTTTCTCATCGTGCGCATGGGCTCGATGGGCGACATCGTCCACGCCCTGCCGGCGGTGGCCAGCCTGCGCGCCGCTTTTCCCCGCGCGCGGCTCGACTGGCTGGTCGAGGCGCGCTGGGCCGAGTTGCTCGACGGCAATCCCGATTTGACCAACGTGATTCCGGTCGACACCTACGCCTGGCGCGGCAGCCTCTTCCACCCCGCCACCTGGGGCAGCGCCGCCCTGGTCGTGCGCGGCCTGCGCGGCATCGGCTACGACCTGGCGCTCGACTTCCAGGGCCTCTACAAGTCGGCGCTCTTCGCCCGCTTGAGCGGCGCCCGCGAGCGCCTCGGGTTTACGAAGGAGTTTTTGAAGGAGTCCGGCGCGGCGCGTTTCTACACGCGCCGGGTGGCGCCGCCGGCGAACTCGCACGTCATCGAAATGAACCTGGCGCTGGCCAGAGCGGCGGGCGCGCAAGAGTCCGTCGTGCGCTTCCCGCTGCCGGCGCGCGCCGAGGATGCCGCCGCGGTTGAAGAAGAGCTCAAGAAGAATCAGGTGCGCGAGTTCTTTGTATTGAGCCCGGGCGGCGGCTGGGGCTCGAAATGCTGGCCGGTGGAGCGCTACGCCATGGTGCACAACGAGCTGGCGCGGCGGCGGGGCTGGCGCGGGGTGGTGAACGCCGGGCCGGGCGAGGAACAACTGGTGAGTCAATTCCTGGCGCAGGCGCGGGTGACGCGCCCGGTGCACTTCCCGACGACCCTGGGCCAGCTCCTGGCGCTGCTGCGCCGCGCCCGGCTCGTCATCAGCGGCGACACCGGCCCGCTGCATCTGGCCGCCGCGCTCGGCACGCCGGTCGTGGGTTTGTATGGGCCGACCGACCCGGCGCGCAACGGCCCCCATGGCCCGCGCGCCGTGGTGCTGCATCACCGCGAGCAAGCCCGCATCACCTACAAGCACGAAGACAAACCCTCGCCGGCAATGCTCGCCATCACCGTGGAAGAAGTGCTCGCCGCCGCCGAGCGCGTCTTGGAGACATCCGGTGGGTAGCCCGCCTGCCGGACGGGCAGGCTACGCGGCGTGGGCGGCGCGGCTGCGGGTGCCGCTGCATTTCGCGCTGGCGGTTCTTGTCCTGGGGTTCGCCCATCCCACGGGAACTTCGCTCGCCGCGGGGGCAGCGCTGGTGGCCGTAGGACTGGCAGTGCGCGCCTGGGCAGCCGGGCACCTGCGGCGCGATCTCACGTTGACCACTTCCGGCCCTTATGCCTACGTGCGCCATCCGCTTTACCTGGGCAGCGCCTTCATCCTGGCCGGGTTCGCGCTGGTGGCAGGACGCTGGTGGGTGGGCGCGGTGGTGGCGCTCTATTTCCTGCTGGTGTTCTTGCCGGTGCTCGGGCGCGAAGAGCGGGAGCGGACAGCGGCGGCGCCCGCAGACTATGCCGCTTATCGGAAGCAGGTGCCGGCGCTGGTTCCTTACCGCGGGCGGTACGGGGCCGCGCCCGCGGCGCACTTTGACTGGCAGGTGTTCCGCTCGAACCGCGAGTGGCGCGCCAGCGGAGGCTGCGCGCTCTTGCTCGCCCTGTTCTACGCCAAGATGCTCTGGGGCTGACGCTAGTGCAGGCGGTACTTCTGCACCAGCAGGCGCTGGAGGCGGGGCTGGTAAATCAGGTCGTAGGCCTGTTCCTTGCCGGGGAAAAGCTCGAGGGCGACGCGCCGGGTGGCGGCCACCATCTCCGAGGCCTCTTCGAAAGGCAGGTTGCCCTGGCTGATGATGCTCATCACCAGGCGCACGGTGAGCTGCAGGCGATGCAGGCGGCGGCTTTCTTCGGCGACGCCATCCTGCTGCGGGTCCCGGGGTCTCGACGCCATCAGCGCCATTCTAGTGAGAGCAGGCGGCGGGCGCAAGCGGCGAGCCTGGCGAAGAGATTCGGGTAGGGCCGCCGCGGTTGCTGCGAGCGGTAGGTCCAGACGTCCAGTCCGCTCGCGGTCAGCCGCAGGGTGACGCTGCCGTCGCGGTCGCTGCG
>MEKM01000137.1 GCA_001766965.1 Acidobacteria bacterium RIFCSPHIGHO2_01_FULL_67_28
ATCGCGGGCGCGGCCATGGACGTGGCGCGGCGGTATCGGGTCGAGGGGCGCGTGCAGGGAGTGGGCTTCCGGTTCTTCGTCGAGCGCGCGGCGCGGCAGCTGGCCCTGGCCGGCTACGTGAAGAACCTCGGCGACGGCCGCGTCGAAGTCTACGCCATCGGCCCGCCGGCCCAGCTCGAGGACATGAAGCGGCGGCTGGAGCAGGGCCCGCGCGCCGCCCGGGTCGAGCGCGTGCTGGAAGAAGAGGCCGCTGTCGAAGAACGCTATCGCAGCGCTTTCACCGTCGAATTCGGAGGAGGCTTGTGGTGAACTCCAGCGTCTTGAAGAACCTGATCCGCGAAGTCCCTGACTTCCCCAAGCCCGGCGTCCTGTTTTACGACATCACCACGCTGCTCAAGGACCCGCAGGGCTTCCGCACGCTCATCGACGCTCTCTACGACCACTACCACCGCCGCCCGGTGGACGCGGTGGCGGGCATCGAGGCCCGCGGCTTCATCTTCGGCCCCGCGCTCGCCTACCGGCTGGGCGCGGGCTTCGTGCCCATCCGCAAGCCCAACAAGCTCCCCGCCGAAAAGGCAAGAGAGACCTATCAGCTCGAGTACGGCGAAGACGCCCTCGAAATCCACAAGGACGCCGTGCGCAAGGGCCAGCGCGTGCTCATCTGCGACGACCTGCTGGCGACGGGCGGCACCGCCGCGGCCGCCGCCCGCCTGGTGCAGAAGCTCGGCGGCGACGTCATCGGCTGCGGCTTCGCCATCGAGCTTACCTTCCTCAAAGGCCGCGAGAAGCTCAAGGGCCTCGACGTCTTCAGCCTGCTGCAATACGACAAGTAGGGTCGCGCCCGTGGCGTTCGCCGGCAGCGAGAAACTCCGCGCGCTGCTCCAGGAGTTCGTCGACGCCCGCCTTGACGTCCCCGAGCTTTTCGCTCGCGCCGGCAAACTCCTGCCCGCCGGGGCCGACCCCAGCGAAGAAATCCTCGAGCTCCTGGCCGAGGCCGACTTGAAACTGCGCCTGCCCCCGGGCCGCCAGCCCTTCGTGCGGCGCCTCGAGCAGTTCGCCGCGGGCGAAAGCTCCTACACCGAGCTCGACCTCTGGTGCTTCAGCCTGGGCCAGACGGAGGCGCTCGCCATCGACGCCGCGCTCTCCGCCGACCCTGAAATCAACCTGCTGCGCGCGGTGGTGGACTGGATCGAAGAGTGGGAGGTCGAAGCGGCGCGGCCCGCCCCGGCCGAATTGCGCGAGTTCGCCGGCATCCTCGGGCGCGAAGCCGACCCGCTGCGCTGCCTGGAGCAGCTCGAAGAAGCCGTCTCCCGCTTCGGGCAAGAGTGAACCCGCACCGCCCCGCAGTCAGCGAGGAGTGGCAGCGGACGCTCCGCTCTCGCACAGGCGGCAGCGGGCGGGCCGGCGCAGGATGGAAGTGTCGCGGGGAAAGAGCGTCGCCAGGCTCCAATCGAGCGCGACCTGCAGCTGCTTCTTCAGGCCGACGAGCTTCAGCAGGTGGACGGCGTTCCACAGCAGCCACGCCGGGTAGCCCGAGAACTTCACCCCCATCAGGTTGACCACCGCGTCGTTCATCCCGAGCGACACCAGCATCCCCTGCGGCCGGTACTCGAAGTTCACGTAGGCCTGCCGCGCCACGCCCCGCGCCACGTTCTCCGCCGCCACCCGCGCCTGCTGCATCGCCAGCGGCGCCACCGGCACGGTGTGCTCCGGCGGCGCGCCTTTCACCACGGCGTTGTCGCCGATGGCGAAGACGCGCGGGTGGTCGGGCAAATGGAGCTGCGGCGTCACCAGCACACGCCCCGCCGGGTTCTTCGGCCCCGGCAACGACTCGAGCAACGGGTTGGCGCGGACCCCCGCCGTCCAGATGACCAGGCCGGTCGGGACTTTTTCGCCGCCCTTCAGCTCCACCTCGCCGGGCCCGGCGCGAGCGACCCGGGCCTCGGTGCGCAGCTCGATGCCTTTCCGCTCGAGCTTGCGCCGGGCGCGCGCGGCGAGCTTGGGGTCGACGCCCACGAGGATCTCCGCCGTGGCTTCGATCAGCAGGAGCCGGACGTCATCCGCGGGGATGCCGCGATAGCGGCGCACGACGTGGCGGAAGAGGAGGTCGCGGAGCTCGGCGGCCACTTCGACCCCGGTGTAGCCCCCGCCGACCACGGTGAGCGTGAGCAGGGCGCGCTTGCGCTCGGGGTCGGGCTCGTGGTCGGCGTGCTCGAGCAAATCGAGCAGGTGGTCGCGCAGCACGACGGCGTGCTCGAGCGAATAGAGCGGGAAGCAGTGTTCGGCGCCCTCGAGCCCGAAAAAGTTTGGCACGCTGCCGAGGGCGATGATCAGGTAGTCGAAGGGCAGCGCGCCGACGCTCGTCGCCACCTGCCGCCGGGCCAGGTCGAACCCGGTCGCGCGCGCCCGCAGGATGCGAAAGCGGCGCTCGCGGCGGATGTCGCGCAGGCTCTGCACGATGTGGCGCGGCTCGATGGTGGAAGAGACGATCTGCGGCAGCAGCGGCGTGAAGAGGAAGTAGTTGTTCTCGCTGACGAGCGTGATCTCCACCGCCGGGTCGTCCCGGAAGCGCCGCTCCAGCTCCAGCACCGCCTCCAGCCCGCCGAAGCCTCCGCCCACGACTACGATACGCGTTGTAGTCACCCGCCTAACCTCATGGGCTGAAGCCTTGTCTTCTTTCTTACCGCACTGGCACAGCCAATCCTTCAACTTCAGGACAAGGAAGCCGCAACGCCACCAACTACCCCTCTGTCATTCTGAGGCCGAAGGCCGAAGAATCTCAATCGAAACCACCGGCAGGGTTTGAGATCCTTCGCTTCGCTCAGGATGACAACGCTTGCTCGGTTCAGGCCCCGGGCTTAAGGAGAAACTCCTTTCGCGCGGCGCTGCCGCACTGCCTCGTAGAGCACGACCCCGGCGGCCACCGCGACGTTGAGCGAGGCGATCTTGCCCGCCGCGGGGATGGAAACCACAAAGTCGCACTTCTCGCGGATTTTTTCGTGGAGCCCCTTGCCTTCCCCGCCGAGCACGAGGCCCAGCGAGCCGGTGTAGTCCACCTCGGTGAACGCTTTCGGAGCGTGCTCGTCGAGCCCGACCAGCCAGCACCCGGCTTCCTTCAGCCGCTCGAGCGCCCGGCCGAGGTTCACGACGCGGGCAACCGGGACGTGCTCGCTGGCCCCGGCCGAGACTTTCTCCGCCGCCGGGGTGATGCCGGCGGCGCGGCGCTCGGGCACGACCACGCCGCTCACGCCGGCGCAGTAGGCGGTGCGCAGGATGGCTCCCAGGTTGCGCGGGTCTTCGACGCCGTCGAGCAGGAGGAACAGCGCGGGCTCCTGTGCTTGTCCTGACGGAGGAAGGGCTTGGGCGATTAGGTCTTCGAGGTCGAGGTAGCGCTTCGCGCCCGCGAGCGCCGCCACGCCCTGGTGGTCGGGCGAGCCCGCCAGGCGGTCGAGCTCTTCGCGGCTGACGAAGCGCACCGGGACGTTCGCGGCGCGCGCCGCCTTCACCAGCTCGTCCGCGCGGCGCCCGCCGCGCCCGCGGGCCACCAGCAGCCGCTCGAGCGGCCGGCCGCCCGCGAGCGCCTGCTCCACCGCGTGGATGCCGTAGAGGACATTCATCGCTTCACACGAAGACCGAGCAGAACTCGAGCACGCGCTCGCGGCAGCTCTTGACGCGCACGGGCAGGTCGAGCTCGGCGCCGCGCTCGAAGACCGGGATCAGCTCTTCCAGCTCCGGCCCGAAGGGCAGCCCGGTCAGCACCACCTGGATGGGTTGGATCAGGTGGCGGCCGCGCCACGGGGTCTCGCGCTTGATGTCTTCGAGAATGCCGCGGAAACGCTCGACCGTCAGCCAGCTGTCTTCCAGCATCCGCTGGCCGAAGACGCGCAGGACGTCGCGGGCGCCCTCGCGCTCGAGGGCCTGGCGGCTCTCGGCCACGCGCAGGTAGTTCTCCGGATGGTAGTCGAAGATGAGCCGCGTGCGCGGCGGCAGAAGCGAGAGGAAGTCGAGGCCGGGCAGCACCGCGCGGATGACGTCGCGCAGCCAGCCGCGGATGACCGGCAGCAGCTCGTCCGCCGGCAGCCAGCCCACGCGGCGAAAATACGGCAGCGAGAGCTCCAACAGCCGATCGAGGTCGGCGCGCTGGAGCCAGGCGTGATTGATCCGGCGCAGCTCTTCGAAGTCGAACCGGACCGGCTGCGCGCGCAGCCGCTCCGGCGACCACAGGCTGATGAGCTGCTCTCGCGAGAGCAGCTCATCGGGGGCGGCGCCCCCCGGCGCCTCCCAAGCGGTGAGGGCAAGGAAGTGAAGAAGGGCTTCGGGCAAGACCCCCAGTTCGCGCAACTCGGTGAGCGGCGTGCGCCCACTCCACTGGCCCCAAGGCGAGGGCTCGCACTCTTCGAGCGCAGGAAGAGATTTGAGCCAGGCCGGCGCGTCGCCGCTCGCGGCTTCGGCGTCCCATTCGAGCCCGAGCCAGCGGAGCTCATCGCGCCAGGGCGCCTCGCCCACCGACACCGTGAAGCGCGCCTGCGCGCGGCGTGCTTCGAGCCAGAGACAGAGCGCGACGCGGGCGCTCTCGGCCGTGAGCGCCTCTGCCGGCGGTGAAAAATGGAGGGAAGCGACCATCGCCGCCTAGCATAGCACGCCGGGCGGTGAGGCCGTCCGGCGCTACCGGGCGTGCTCCGCCGTGGCGTAGCGGAGCTGGTGGTAGCGGGCGCGCTGCTCGGGCGTGAGCAGTTGGCGCGCTTCCAGGTGAGTCGAGAGGTGCACCCAGCGCAGCTCGGCGCGGAGCTTGGCGATTTCATCCAGCAGGGGCCGCACCTCTGCGACCGCGGCGGCGCTGGAGACGAAGAGCTGCTCGAGCTCGGCTTCTTTGTCGAGGACGCGCTGGCCGGTCATGAGCGCGCGGCCGCGCATCTGGTCGAAAAGCGCCCGGACTTGCTTCTCTTGCTCCGGGGTCAGCGCCAGCTCGTTCTTAAGCTCGAGAATGTGCTTGGGGCCAGGGTAGCCGTGGCGGTCGGCAGCGAGCGCCATGCCGAAGCCTTCGCCCTTCTCAATCGCCTGCCGCTCCTCTTCCAGGCAGGCGTGAGGCGCGGCCGGCACCGGCTGCGACCGCGAAACCGGTGCCAGCGCGGCCAGCGCCAGTCCGGTGACAATCAGGCTCGCCTCGAAAACTCTCTTGTTCATCGTCTGCCTCCGAAAGGCGCCACCGGGGCGGGCGGCCACGATTGAGATCCTTCGCTTCGCTCAGGATGACAGAAAAGAAGCGAAGGGGTTGTCAGGCGGCGGAGCGGGCCTGCTGGCGGCGCTTGCGGGCCAGCAGCTCGCGGGCCAGCCGCGGCAGCTCTTCGTAGCGGAGCTGGCCTTGCTCGTGGAGCTTCACCTTCTGCTTGGCGCGCTTGCGGCGCTTCTGGTGCTTCTTCTGGGCCACGAACGATTTCTGTCGCATCCGTGTTTACTCCTCCGCGTTAGTTTGTCCTAGCAAGGCCGCTGTCAAATGCAGATCCCTCGCCCTGCGGGCTCGGGATGACAAAGAAAAAAAAGCGCGCTTGTCATTCCGAGCGAAGCGAGGAATCTGCATGATGTTAGTGTCGGCTTCAGGCGC
>MEKM01000138.1:0-4205 GCA_001766965.1 Acidobacteria bacterium RIFCSPHIGHO2_01_FULL_67_28
CGGGAGTCGCGCCAAGTCCGGCCGGAGGCCCAGAGAGTCTTCGGACCCCACGATGCTGGGGGGAAGAGTTTTTCCGGCAGCAGGCGGCTCCTCTTCGCCGGGAAGCGAAGGCCGCACCAGAGCGCCGCCGGGAACTTCGAGGCTCCCCGTCAAGGCGTTCAGGCTGTGCACGGCCAGGGCGGCGTAGAGGTCACCCGGCAGCGTGCTGGCCGGATGCGGGCCCACGGCCAGGCCTGGGCGGTTGCGGCCGAACTCTCGCGCCAGCCGCAAGATGGTTTCCACGGGCACTTCCGTCAGCGCGGCCACCTGGTTCAGCCGATACTCGCTCAAGATCAGTGAGCGGAAACCCTGGTGGGTCTGACCCCGGGCGTCGCGCCAATCTTCGAACCCGAAGGTGCGTTCGCTGACGAAGCGGGCGTCGTAGAGTCCTTCGGTGATGAGCACATAGGCGATGCCCAGGGCCAGCGCCGCTTCCGTCCCCGGACGCAGCGGCACCCACTCGTCGGCCCGGGCGGCGGTCACCGAGAAGCGCGGTTCGATTTGGACGAACTTGGTGCGGCGGCCGCCGACGGCATCGCGCCAGTGCCCGAAGGCGCGCATCGTGCTGACCGGCGAACCCCAGCCTTCGAGCAGGTTGGCGCCGAAGCTCAAGAGATAACGGGTGCCTTCCAGGTCGTAGGCCACGCCCTCCGAGATTCCCTGCTGCAAGTGGACGGCGAGCTGGGCTGAATCCAGTCCCGAGGGCGCCTGGAAATAATTCGGCGACCCGTAGGCCTGGAGGAAGCGGCGGAAGAGGCGCTGCTGGAGATGGCCGGTGCGGCCGGCGACGAACACCACTGTGTGGGCTTCGCCGCGCCGCGCCCGCTCCCCCAACCGCTCCGCCACGGTTCCGAGAGCTTCGTCCCAGGAGATCTCCTTCCACTCCGGCGCTTGGCGGCTGCCCACGTTTTTTTGCGGGGCGCGCAGGCGGTCGGGGTGGTAGAGCACCTGCAGTCCCGCTACACCCCGCGGGCACAGGCGGCCGTGGTTGACCGGGTGCAGCGGATTGCCCTCGATCTTGACCGCCCGCTTCCCGATGGTGCGCACGCGCAGGCCGCACCCCCCCGGGCAGAGCGAGCAGACGCTCAAGGCGTGCCCTTCCGGCCCGCGCGGAACCTGCACCTCGTCGGCCGCCAGCGTGGCGGTCACCGTGCTGATGCCGCGCAGGGTCCCGCCGGACGCGGCCAGCCCCAGGGCCCCGCCGCCGGCAAAGCGGAAAAAGTCGCGACGATTGACGCGGAAGTTCACGGCTTCCTCGCCGGAGCGCTCGACTCGGGCGCACGCGCCGCGGGCGCGCCCCGGTTCAGGAATTCCATCAAGTCCACCATCTCGTCGGCCTGGAAGACCGGCCAGGGCATCTGCTGCTGCTGCATCAGCTCGAGCATCACGGGCCCGTGGTTCCACATCACCGTCGCCAGGGCGATGGGGGAAAGGCGGTGGCCTCCGAAGGCCAGCGCCGGCCCTGCTCCCTTCCCGTTCGGGAGGTGGCAGGAAACGCACCCTTTGACCTCGAACACGCGCGCGCCGCGCTGAAGATTGCCGCTGGGCTCGAAGTAGCGTTCCGCGAAAAGATAGGCGACGAGATCGGCCATCTCCTTGTTGGTGAACTGCGGGCGCGGGATGTTCTGCGCCTGCATGCTGGCCCACATCACCGGGCTGTGGTTCCACATCTGGCCGGCAAACTGGCCCAGGGTGCGCGGCAGTGAGCGCGTGCCCAGGGCGGGCGCGCCCGCCCCGCGCGCGCCTCGCAACTCGTGGCAGGTGACGCAGCCCTTCTCGCGGAAGAGACGTCCGCCGGCTTCCGCGTCGGCGGGGTGCAGATAAATGCGCCGGCCGGCGCCGGAAGTTTGCGTGCGGATGTAGGCAATCAGGTCCGCCACATCGCTGTCCTGGAATTCCGGCCAGGGAAGGCCGCGCTCCCGCATCAAGGTCTGCATGGCTGGGGCGTGGTTCCACATGGCCTGGATCCAGCTGACGGGGTTGCGGTAGCTGGCCCAATTCCGCAGGTCGGGTCCCGCCCGTCCCCCCTGGCCGGCTACGGCGTGGCATTCCAGGCAGCGCTTCTCGAAAAGGAGCTGCCGCCCGCGCTCCGCGTCGCCGGGTTCGTCGAGGGAGCGCACCGAGTAGAGGAAGGCGAACAGGTTGGCCATTTCGGCCTCGGTGAACGCCGGCGGTGTGACCTTCTCCTGCCGCATCTTCTCCCACATCGGCGGGGCGTGGTTCCACATGGCGGCCACCAGCCCGGCGGCGCTCAAATGTCCGGCGGGGGCGCGGGCCAGGTCGGGGGCGCTCTGCCCTCCTTCACCGAGCACCGCATGACAGCGCGCGCAGCCCTTGTCGAAGAAGGCGGCCATCCCTGCCTTGGGATCGCCGGGGACGAAGTACCCGCCCGTGCCCTGGGCGAGGGCGCCGAGTCCCACCGCGCTGGCCAGGAAGCACAAGAGCAGCAGCTGCCCGGCGCGAGCGCGGCCGGCTCTAGCGATGGCAGCGGTTGCAGTCATTGTCCACTTTCCTTTGCTCGTGGCAGTTCAAACAGGCGTCCATGTCGAGGGTGCGGAAGGGGCGGCGCGGCGGCTCGGTGCGCGTCTCCATGGGGCCGTGGCACTCGGCGCACTCCAGCCCGCCGAGCGCGACGTGGCGCCGGTGGGAGAAGTAGACGTGCCGCGGCACGTGCGTGACCTGGTGCCAGGGAATCTCCTCGCCGGCCGCGGCGAAGGCGCGGATCTTTTCTTCCTCCGCGCTTTCGGTCACGGGCTCCTGGTGGCACATCAGGCAGGTGTCGAGACCGGGCAGCGTGGCCCGGACGGCGTCGCGGGCGCCGCTGTGGCAGTCCGTGCAGGTCATGCCGCTGGCGATGTGCACCGCATGGTTGTAGCGGATGGGCTGCGACGACGGGTTGGGGGACGGGTCGCGGCCGAAGAGCGCTAGACCTAAAAGAAAAAAAACGGCGAAGCCGGCCAGCCACGGGCCCTTGGACAAGGGAAGGGGAAAGTCCATCAGCGGGTTTCTTCCGGCGGGGTGTTGAGAAAGGCCAGCAGGTGCGCGAGGTCACCCTCCTGGAGCGTCGGCCAACCGAGACCCATCTCCTGCGAGCGGCGGTACATCTGCGGCCCGTGCGCCCAGAGCGCGCGGGCCAAGGTGACCGGCGCGAAGAACTTCTTGCGGCCCCGCAGTTGGGGGCCGTGCTCCCCGCCGCCGCCCTCGGCCCCGTGGCAGTCCCCGCACTTGCGCTCGGCAAACAATTGCCGGCCGATAACCGCCGAGCCGCCCAAGTCGAAATAGCGCACGCTGTAGAGGAAGGCGATGAGATCCGCCATCTCCTGGCCCTGGAAAGTGGGCCGCTCGATGCCTTTGGCCTTCATCGCCTGCCACATCTCGGGGGAGTGGTTCCACATCCGGCCGGCCATTTGGGTCAGCGTGGTGGGCAAGGGCCGGCCGCTGCCCAGGTCGGGGGCGGTCGAGCCGCCCTCGCCCCGGATGGCGTGGCAAGAGAGGCAGCCCTTGTCGCGAAAGAGTTTCCAACCCCGGCCCGGGTCGGCCGGCAACAGCGCGAATTCCTGGCGGGGCCCGGCGCGCTCTTCGCGGATGTAAGCGAGCAAGTCGTTCATCTCGTTGTCGGCGAACTCGGGCCAGCGGATGTTGAGCCGCCGCATGGAGGTTTCCATCGCCGGGGCGTGGTTCCACATCGCCTGGGCCCAGTAAATGGGAGTGTCCACCGGTCCGAGCTGGCTTAGGTTCGGTCCCAGCTTGCCGCCCTTGCCGCCCACCGCGTGGCAGCGGCTGCAGCTTTTTTGGTCAAAGAGGAGCCCGCCGCGGGCCACGTCGCCGGGCTCGTCCACGTAGCGCGCCGTGTAAAGGTAGGCAAAGAGGTCGGCGGTTTCGCGGGCGCTGAAGCTGGGGTAGGCGATGCGCTCGGCCTCCATCGCCGCCCACATCCGCGGGGCGTGGTTCCACATCTCGGTGACGAGCTGGTTCAGGGTGGAGCGGGCCGGGCGCTGATAGCCCAGGTCAGGCGCCCGGTTGGCGCCTGCGCCGTTGACGGCGTGGCACTGGCTGCAACCCTTCTCCTGAAAAACGTGCGAACCGGTGTGCGGGTCGCCAACCAGAAAGGTGTCCCACCAGGCCTCCGGGGTACGGTAGCGCTCGACGACCAGGACGACCGCCCC
>MEKM01000138.1:4213-11851 GCA_001766965.1 Acidobacteria bacterium RIFCSPHIGHO2_01_FULL_67_28
CCCAACAGCAGCAGCGATGCCGCTGCCGCTCCCAGGCGACGTACACTCTGCGCCCGCATGCGGGCCTCCTTCACTCGTGCGGATACTTCAAGGGCTGGTGAACGTGCGTCCCCTGGCGCTTGCGAGCTTCGTAGTCGAACGGCTGAAAGAAGGCGCTCTTTTCATTGTGACAACTCTGGCAGACCTGCGCGGAGGGGATCACCATTCCCGCCGCCACCAGGTCCTTGCGCTTGTACTCCTTGTTCTGCAAGCTCATCATGTTGGGCTTCAGGTAGCCGGCCCCGGGGCCGTGACAAACTTCGCACTGCACGCCGGCCAGGGCGGGGGTCTTTGCCGCACTGACGAATCCGCCGGGCTGCCCGTAGCCGGTCGCGTGGCACGAAAGGCAGTTGGGATCGCTGGTGTAGTCCTTGTTGGGGTCGAGGTTGTGAGTGCGCTTGGCGTCGACCGCCACTCCGGGCTTGAGCAGCTCAAAGGCCTTGGCCATGCGTGTCTCTTCCCAGCTCTTGGTCTGGGCGAGATGGCAGGGCCGACACTTGCTGACGCCCACGTATTGGGCCGCTGCTAAGCCGGGCCACAAAGCCTGGAAAACAGCCAGGACCACCGCGGAAAAAAGAACTCGTCGCATGCTGTCACTCCCGGTTGTTTGATTTGATCTTCATTACCCCAGCCGCTTGCTATTCTTCTCCATGCCCCTTCGAGGCGGCAATTCTCTTGCCAAGCCTGCGGGAGCGCCGCCGCCCTAACCTGTTGATAAATCTCGTAGTTATTCGCCGGGGTGTCGCGAAACCCGCCAGCCGGTGTGGGAAAGTACGACGGCCTTGCGCCAAACCACACCTGCCTCGGGCAGAGTGCGGCCGCGGAGCAAGGGTCGAACTGCTATTTTGAGGAGTTGTGGAGGGGGAACTCCGATTCTCCGCCGATCTTGTAACTGCTGCACAACAAGGAGCTTGTGGGCGGGACGGGGAGCAAGGCTTTAGGCATGGGCCTGGAAGAGTCAAATGTAGGTTTCTTCCATACCTGTTGGCAGGGCATTTGCTCACCTCACGAGTGGGAAAAGGCGGGGTTTGTCATCCCCGCCTACGGAGCCTGAACCGGAGTGCGAGCCACTCGCCTTGCGGGCGGGGGTCTAGCCGGACTCCTAGCTCTCGCAGTGGTGAGCCTCGGACAGGACAGGGTTGAACACCCCGCCATTAGGCAGTCGGAGGGCGGCGGGGGGACTGACTACGCCGCCTGCGCCGAGTGCCACACCGAGAAAACTTCTGCGCCCGTCGTCCATCCAGCGGTCGAGTTGGGGTGCGACACCTGCCATCAGGTCTTCCAGGAAAACGACGAAACCGAAATCGCACTAACCGCCGAGGGCAATGAGCTCTGCTTCACCTGCCACGGCGACAAGCAGCCGCAGCCTGGTCAACTTCTCGTGCACGCTCCCGTGCGCAGCGGGCGATGCACCGCCTGTCACGATCCTCACGGCAGCTCGACCGAGCATCTGCTCCGGCGCGGTGTGGAGAGCCGTGAGGCGGCGGAGAACCTTTGCCTGGGGTGCCACGCCGAGATCAAGGCGCAGATCGACAAGCCGGTGGGGCACGGCGCCGTGGACTTGGGCTGCGCCACCTGTCACGCCACGCACAAAAGCGAACCGGATGGCGCGGAAGGCGTTTTCCATTTGACCCAGGCGGAGCCGGAGCTGTGCCTGACCTGCCACGACGCGGGCGATAGCTCCCTGCAGACCGCGCACGCCGGCCAGCCCTTCGCCGCCGCCTCCTGCACCGAGTGCCACAACCCGCACGGGTCTGGACAGGCGAAGCTGATGAACAACTTCGTCCACTCCCCGTTTGCCGACAAGCAGTGCGACCTCTGCCACGAGGAGCCGCGGGAAGCGCAGGTCGTCCTCGTGGAAGGAGCCCGGCGAGAGCTTTGTCTGACCTGCCACTCCGACATGGGAGAGCGCCTGGAGCAGGCCAAGTTCACTCATGCCGCACTGGGAGGCGAGTCCGGCTGCGTCGCCTGCCACAGCCCGCACGCCGCCACCTATCCCCATCAGGTGCGTCGCGGCCCGGTGAATCTCTGTCTGGGCTGTCACAAAACACTCGCCGCCGCCCGGTTCGAGAAGGCTTACCTGCACCGTCCGGTCTTTGAGCAAAGCTGCTTGATTTGCCATGAGGAACACACGGGCGCGCGCGCCGAGCGGCTGCGGGCCGAGGTGAGTAACCTCTGCCTGGAGTGTCACGGCAGCCAGAACCCCGCCCGCTTTCAACAGCCGGGCTCGGTGAAACTGTTCGGCGGGGCGGTGGAACTGGCGGCCGGCGCCCTCACCGGAATGCGAATGCTGGCGGTGCGGGCCGGGGCCACGCGCGGCCACCCCTTCCCTTCTCACCCCTTGGCCAACGACAACCCCGGCACCTGCGTGACGTGCCATAACCCCCACGCCGCCAATGGCAGCCCCAAGCTGCTGGTCACCGAGACCGCGAGCAGCACGCCTCTGTGCGTGCGCTGCCACAAATGAAGGAGAAGCAAGCGTGAAGAGTCGAATCCGGCGTGGCGGGGTGAGCGTGGGGGTGGCGGCGCTGCTCATGCTGGCGCTTCTCCCTGCCCACTCCGGGCAAAAGGTCAAGAAGCCCGCGGCCGAGGCGGCACCGGCGGTCACCGAGTTGGTCTGGCCGCTGCCGCCGGCTGCCCCTCGCATCCGCTGGGCCGGGCAAATCACCGACTTCAACGAAGTCAAGGGAAAAGCCAAGAAGAAGCGGAGCTGGATTGATCGCATTGCGGGCGTTAAGGAGGCCGCGGAGCCAGAGGCCCGCTTGCAGAAACCTTACGGCATCGCGGTGGACTCGCGCGGGCGCCTCTACGTCGCCGACGGCCTGCAACGGGTGGTCTTCGTGCTCGACCGCCCCGCCCAGCGCGTGGAGGTACGCGGAGGCTCGGCGCGAGCGGCCCTGGCTCTGCCCATCGGCGTGGCCGTGGACGCCGAAGACCGCCTCTTCGTCTCCGATTCCTTCAACCACACCATCACCTGCTTTGACCCCGAGGGAAAGGTGCTGGCGCAGTTCGGCCAGGAAGAGCTGGAGCGGCCGGGGGGCATCGCCCTCGACCGCGAGCGCCACCGCCTGTACGTCGCAGACGCCAAAGCGAACCGCGTGGCAGTCTTCGACACTGAAAACTTCAAGCTGGAGCGCACCGTGGGCGGCCCGAGCACGCCCGGGGCGGCCGAGCCGGGGCGCTTCGCCGCTCCCACCAACGTGGCCGTGGACGCCAGGGGGAACCTCTACGTCACCGACACCTGGAACCACCGCGTGCAAGTCTTTGACCGCCGCGGGCGCTTTCTGCGCGCCTTCGGGAGTCATGGGACGCGCCCGGGGAACTTTGTGCGGCCCAAGGGCATCGCCGTGGACTCCGAGGGGCACGTGTACGTGGTGGACGCCGAGTTCAACAATTTCCAAGTTTTCACGCCCGAAGGCCAACCGTTGCTGGCCGTCGGCAGCCTGGGGTTCGGCCCCGGCCAGTTCACCCTCATTGCCGGCATTTGCATTGACTCGCAGGACCGCATTTACACCACGGAGCAGGAAGGCGGGCGGGTGCAGATCTTCCAGTATCTGCGTCAACCGGATTCCATTGCCCGGAAGGAGGTGAACCCCGAAAGCCAATAAACGGTTCGTACTGTTGGTTCAGAAACTCCTCTTCCCAAGGAGGCAACAACGATGAACAAGAGCAGAGCCGCCATCTTGATCCTGGCAATCGCGATGGTGGCGACTCTCGCGTTCGCACAGAACCAGAAGAGCACGGTGATTGGCACGGTGCACGACATCACCAGCAACGGCTGCAAGTCGTGCCACGCGCCGCACAACGGCTCGGTAGCCACGGGGGGAACTGACCAGAGCACCGGCCAGATCCTGTTGTGGGACCGGGGGTTCACGACCCAGACCTTCGGCACCTACGACTCGCCCACCATGGACAGCACGGCGGTGGAAGTGGGCGTCACCACGCCGCTCGCCACCCAGCCGCGCCTCTACTCGTTCCTGTGCTTGAGCTGCCATGACGGCGTAACCTCGCCGACCCTGATCGCCGCGGGGGACATCCACGCGGTCGGGGAGCCGGGGAGCACGGGCTCCTACGGCCTCACCAACGACCACCCGATCAACATGACCTATGACCCGGTTGCGGACACAGGTCTGAATCCGGTGGCCACGGTGACGACGGCGGGGCTGATGTTGTACGGGACGGACACGGTGCAGTGCGGAAGCTGCCACAACGTCCACAACAACACCAACACGCCGTTCTTGCGCATCTCGAACGTGAACTCGGCCCTGTGCACTACCTGCCACCTGTAACCGGCCGGTAGCGCACGCGTGTGGAGGGGCGCGCCAGCGCCCCTCCTCACAATTTACCCGGTGGAGCGACGGTGAAGAAAGCGACACGCCGCGGCTTGTACTTCGGGGCGGCCGCCCTGCTGCTGGCGGCCCTCGCCCTGCCCGGCCGCGCCCAGGAGCAGGAGAAGTCGGTCAACCTGACGGGTGTGTTCACTACCGGCTTCTACTCGGCCCAGAATCAAAACGGCCGCGAGGCTAACCTCGCGACTGTCCCTGCCATCGTCAACCTGGACCTGTTCGGTTTCATCGGCAACCCCGGCTTCATCAGCTATCGCCTGCAGCCGCAGTTGAGCGCGGGTTCGCAAGCCCCGGAGGCGGGCTTCTTGAGCGGCAACGGAGTCACGCTTAGCGCGACCTTTCTCGGCCGGCGCAGTTTCCCCCTGACGCTTACCTACTCCAATGTGCAGCGCGAACAGGTCAGCTACGGCAGCCTGACCCGCATCTCCGGCCTGCGCTCGGTCAGTCACGACCGCAGCTTCGGGCTGAACTGGCAGGTGCGCGCGCCCGACTGGCCGCAGCTTTCCTTTGACCTCAACACCGCCAGCAATGCCCTGGAGCCCGAAGACCCCATCATCCCCGACTACAGCTCCCGCAGCCGTCGCTACGGCTTCGGCCTCCATGACCGCCGCTGGGGCTGGACGCTGGACAGCAGCGCCCACTGGGACCGTTTCTCTTCGGATTTCGCCAACCCGCTGGAACCCGACCTCATCACCACCACGCTCGACCGCGACTCGTCTCACTATCAATTCACGGCGCAACGGCCGCTCTGGAGCCGCAGCCAATTGGTGCTCACCGGCGGCCTGCTCGACAGCCAAAACACCTTCAACGACCGCCCCTTCAACCAGGAAGTGCGCTACGCCAACGCGCTGCTCACTTTCGGGTGGGGCGAGCGCTGGCGGGGCGGCTTCCGGACCGGCTACAGCTCGAACCTGCTGGGCACGGAAATCCAGGAGGCGCTGGGTCAACTGGTGGGCTCGGGAGGTTCTGGGGGACCGAACCCCGGGGCGCTGGTTTTTGTTCCCTTCCAAACCCGGGTGTCCAGCCTCTCGGTGGGGGGCGACCTCCACTACCAGGCCCACCGCGACTGGAGCTTCTTCGGCGGCGTCAGCCAGAACAACGTCAGCACCCCCGACGGCACGGTGGCCGCCGCCGAAGCCGACTACTTGAACACCACTGGTGGCGCAAACTTCCACCGGACTTTCTCCTGGGCCACGCTCAACGGCCAGTACAGCCTCAACCTCGGCCGGCTCAACTACGCCAACATTCCCAACAGCCGCCTGCTCGGCCACAGCTTCTCCTTGATGGCCCAGCGCGGATCGGTCGACCGACTGGAGCTGACAGCGTCCCTCCAGGCCTCTAACCAGCGCGTTGATCAACTCCACGCGCTGCGCAGCGACCAGCAGTCAGCGGAGTTTTCTGTGGGGCGGCGCGTGGCGAGCCTGGTGCTCCGCGGGGGTGCCGGGATGCAGCGGAGCTCGTTCCGGGACGGCGGGGTCGACTACTCGGCCGACGGGTTGAGCTTCCGCGCCAGCGTCGAGCATCCGCGCGTGCAGTTCCGCTACTCCCGCAACGCCGTGGACGGCAACACCTTCCAACCCTTTTTCTTTGACCCCGCCAGCAGCGCCGGCTCCAGCGCCGTTCTCCTCGGCCTCCCCGTGCGCGTCATCCTTTCCACGCTGCGGACGCAAACACTGGGCCTGCACGCCACCCCCTGGCGGCGGCTGGAAGCGACCTGGAGCTGGACGACGAGCCGGCAGGAGTTCGACAGCCGTTTGAACAATGACTACGACCAGTTTGATTTGCGCCTCGGCTACCGCTTCCGCCTGCTGACCTTCGAGGCGGGCTACGCCCGCTACCAGCAGAGCTTCCTGACGTTGACCAGCTATGAGCGCCGCCGCCTTTACTTGCGGGTGTCGCGGCCCTTCCGGGTGTTCTAGCCATGCGGCGCCTCGCAACTGCGTGCGCTGTGCTGACCCTGGTCCTGCTGCCAGGGGTCACGGGCTGGCTGGCGGAGCCCGCCGACCGCGGCGCAGAACTCTCCTTGCCCGTGCACGGCACCATTGACTACCTGCGCAGCATCGACTCGGTGCGGGAGTTCAGCAAACCCAAGTCGGTCTGGAGCAAGATGCTCGAATGGGTGGCGGGGCCGGCGGAGACCCCGTCCCTGTGGCGCCCCTATGCGGTTACGCAGGACAGCGAGGGGCGGCTGCTGGTCGCCGACCCCGGCGCGCGCGTCGTGCATATCTTCGAGGTCGAGCCTCGCAAGTACAGCTACCTGGGCGGCGGGCGCCGCGAACCGTTCCTTTCACCCGTGGGCGTGGCCGTGGACGGCCAGGACAACATCTACGTCAGCGACTCCGTCCGGGCGCGCCTTTACGTGTTCAACAAGAAGGGGAAATTCCTGCGGGCGCTGGGTGATCCGCGGCGCGGCACCGAGTTTCTGCGCCCCACAGGGCTGGCTATTGACTCTGCCCGGCGGCTGATTTATCTCACCGATACCCTGCGCCACCAGGTGCTGGTGCTGGACCTTGGCGGCGCCGTGCTCCAAACCATCGGCCGCCGCGGCACCGGCCCGGGCGAATTCAACTATCCCACGGCGCTCACCTTGAGCCACGGCCAGCTCTACGTCGTGGACGCCATGAACTTCCGCATCCAGGCGCTGACCCCCGACGGGCAGTTCGTGCGCAGCTTCGGGCAGCTCGGCAATCGCACCGGGACGATGAATCGCCCCAAGGGGATTGCCGCCGACAGCGACGGCCACCTCTATGTCGTGGACGCGCTGTTTGAAACCGTACAGGTCTTCGACCCTGAAGGCCGCCTGCTTTATTACTTCGGCGCGACCGGCCGCGGGCCGGGCGAGTTCGTGCTCCCCGCCGGCATCTACATCGGCCCGCGCGACACCATTTACGTCGCCGACTCCTACAACCGCCGCGTGCAGGTCTTCCGCTATCGGCGCGTGAGGCCCTAGATGAACCCGGCGCGGCGTCGACTCCTCGGCCTCTTGGTAGGCACGCTCTGCCTGGTGGTTGGGCTCTTGTGGCCGAGCGGGACGAGCCGCGGCGCGGGGACGAAGTCGGATGTGGTCCTCTCCAAGCACAACCTCTCGGTGACCGGCCCCGGCCCGGTCACCTCGGCGGCGCAGGATGCCTGCATCTTCTGCCACACGCCGCACAGCAGCTACGCGGACGTGAAGCCGCTCTGGAACCATACCCTCTCGACGCAGACCTACACTACCTACACCAGCTCTACCTACGACGCCGGAGCGGCCACG
>MEKM01000138.1:12038-12907 GCA_001766965.1 Acidobacteria bacterium RIFCSPHIGHO2_01_FULL_67_28
TGGGCCTCTTTCAAAACCCGGCGGTCAGTGGCGACCCGGCGGTGAAACTTCCCGCCAGCCGCATCGAATGCACCTCCTGCCACGACCCCCACAGCCAGGCGCTCGACCCGAGCGCGCAGGACTTCCTGGTGCGCTCGAACAGCGCCGGGGCAGTCTGCCTGGCCTGCCACGATCCCAGCCGCGCCCAGCCCAACGCCCTGAACGGCTGGCTTGCGGGAGCCCATTCCACCGCCACCAACACGGTACCCACTACTCCGGCCACCGATTTCGGGCCTTACGGGACGGTCAGCGCCAACGCCTGCGGGAACTGCCACCGCCTGCACAGCACCGGGGCGACGGCGGCGGCGCGGCTGTTGCGCTTCGCGGAGGAGTCCACCTGCAACCTCTGCCACGCCGGCACAAATGTGACGCCCGTCCTGCGCAACGTGATGGGGGAGTTCAGCAAGACCTACTCGCACCCGACCACCACGCTCACGGGCCAGCATGACCCGGCCGAAAACGCCTTCCCGCTCTCGAGCAGCCGGCACGCTGAATGCGCCGACTGCCACAATCCGCACGCCGCCAGCGGCACGGGCGGGGCCGCCAGCCCGCCCGGGGTGGAAGCGCCGCTGCTGGGCGCCAGCGGCTACAACGGGGCCAGCGCCTTGCGCCCGGCAGCCAACGAATACGAAGTCTGCTTCAAGTGCCACGCCGACAGCACCAACAAGCCGCAGAACACCGCAGGCTACAGCGTCTACGGCCGGACGCCCGTGCGGGTGACGAATGGGGCCGTGGCCGACCCGTACAACCTGCGCCTGAAATTCTCCTCAGGCGTCTCCCGCCATAACGTCTCCAACCCACGGCAACGCACCGCCGCCCAGGTGCCCAGC
>MEKM01000139.1:0-4886 GCA_001766965.1 Acidobacteria bacterium RIFCSPHIGHO2_01_FULL_67_28
CATGCGTTTCTTGCTGTTGGATCAGGCGCCGAGCGAAGTTCCGACGGCGCGGCAGATGTGGTCGGTCCAGCGCTGGACATCGGCCTCGGTTTCCGCCTCGACCATCACGCGCAGGAGCGGCTCGGTGCCCGAGTAGCGGACGATGACCCGGCCGCGCGCGCCGAGCGCCGTAGTGGCCTCGCGAATAGCCTTTTCCACCGCCGGCAGCTCCTCCAGCGGACGCTTCTCCCGCACGCGGATGTTCTTGAGCGTCTGGGGGAAGACTTTCAGGTCGGCGACCAACTCGTCCAAGCTGGTGTCGCGCTCGGCCAAGATGGTCAAGACCTTGAGCGCGGTGAGCGGGCCGTCGCCCGCCGGCGAATCATCAAGGAAGATGATATGGCCGGACTGCTCCCCGCCCAGGTTGGCGCCACGGTGCAACATTTCTTCCAGCACGTAACGGTCGCCCACGGCCGTGCGCACGAGCGGCAGGCCTCCGGCCTTGAGCGCAACCTCGAGGCCCAGGTTCGCCATCACCGTGCCCACCACGCAGCCGCCCTTGAGCAGTCGTTTCTCTTTCATCCAGCGGGCGCAGGCGAGCAGGACGCCGTCGCCGTTGACGATGCGGCCCGAGCCGGCGACGAAGATGGCCCGGTCGGCGTCCCCGTCGAACGCGACGCCGAGCTGGGCGTGCACCTCCACAACTTTCGCCGCCAGGCTTTCGGGGTGGAGCGCCCCGCAGCCTGCGTTGATGTTCTTGCCGTCGGGCGCGGCGTGGATGGCGGTGACGCCAGCGCCGAGACTCCGGAAGAGTTTGGGGGCAACGCCCGCGGCGGCGCCGTTCGCGCAATCCACCACGAGGTGCAGCCCCTTGAAATCCTCCCAGAGGTTGGCCGGGGTCGCCTGCCGCAACTGCTCGATGTAGTCGCCCGCCAGGCTCATATCCACCCGGGGCGCGAGCGGCTGCGGGTCGAGCCCGGCAGCGAGGATCACGCCGATGCGCTCTTCGAGTTCGGCTTCGGTCTCGTCGGGAAGCTTCATCCCGTTCGCGGCGATGAGCTTGACGCCGTTGTCGCGGTAGGGGTTGTGGGAGGCGCTGACCATGGCGCCGGCCGCGAACCCGCGGGCCCGCACCAGGCGCGCGATGGCCGGCGTCGGCAGCACGCCCGCTGAAACAGCTTCCACGCCGGCGGCGCGCAAGCCTCCCGCCAAGTATCGGGTCACCCAAGGCGAAGACTCCCGCGTGTCTTCGCCCAGCAAGACTCTTGGGTCTTGCTTGCCCCGAGCGGAGTCGAGGGGCGAGCCCGCGGCGCGCTGCTCGCGCAGGAATTCTCCCAGCGCGCGGCCGACGGCGAACACAGTTGGGGCGTCGAGCGGCGGCTCGCCCGCCACCCCGCGGATGCCGTCGGTGCCGAAGAGCTTCGCCATCGTCAGCGGAGGTCGGGCCGCACCCCCGGCGGCAGGACAAAAGCGAAGAAGGGCGGCGTAAGCCCGATCTGCCGCAGGTAGACCGCCAGCTGCGCCTTGTGGTGGATTTCGTGCTCGACCAGGTACCACAGCCACGAACGCAGCGGCCAGCTGACGGGCACGTTGGGCACGGTGACGGCAGCATCGAGCCGCGCCGCCTCCAGCCGCGCCAGCCGGTCCAGCGTGAACCGGCGCGCCGCTTCGAGCTTCTGCTGGAGCTGCTCGCGGCCCAGCCGCCCCGCGGGCTCCGCCAGCCGCGCCGGGTCCCAGTCGGCGTCGAACAAGCCGTGGGAGTAGAACTCCTCCACCTGCGCGATGTGGAAGAACTGCTGGCCGAAGCTGAACTGGGCGATGGCGGGGTACCAGGCGAGCTTCTCTTCCGGCACCATGGCCAGCGTCTGCAAGGTGACGCCGCGGTAGCGCTCCAGGTGCTCCCGCAGGACGTTCAATTCATCGGTGGGGTCAGCCATGGCTATTTCCTCTTGGCGACGAAGGTGCCGTTGGGCTGGTAGAAGACCGCCTCGGTCACGGCGCCGGGGGCGTCCCTCTTGAACTCGATGCTGAAGCCGGTCAGGCCCTTCAAATCGAACGTGAGCCCGCGCGCGGGGACGAGCTCATAGGGCGGCTGGCCGGGCACGACGAGCACCAGCGTGTCTTCGCCCTTGAGCGTCACGCTCACGGTGGTGGCGCCGAGGACGTACTCGCCCGCGAGCGGCTCGAGGAAGCTCCGCTCGCGCATCTGCTTTTCCGCCCGGCGAGCAAAAACAATTTCCTTCACGTTCGGCTCGAGCGGCACCAGCACGCGGTCGATGTCCCCGTTGACGCTCATCAGGAACTGCACCTTGGTTTTCTCGAAGGGGTCGAGCGGGTCTTCGGGCACTTCGAAGACGTCGTAGTGGAAATGCTTGAGCGGCGAGGTCAGGCGGTTGTAGGTGAGCTTCAATCCCGCCTTGTCCTCGGCCAGCGCGATGGTGGCGACGCCGTAGCCCGGGTGCTCGTAGTCGCCGGCGTAGTCGGCGAGCGGATGCGACGGCTGCGTCCCTTCTTTCCGCGGGGTGTAGCCCTTCTTCTTCGCTTCTTCCTCGGA
The DNA here is from genome assembly GCA_001766965.1 of Acidobacteria bacterium RIFCSPHIGHO2_01_FULL_67_28. GTDB lineage: Bacteria > Acidobacteriota > Terriglobia > Acidiferrales > 2-02-FULL-67-57 > 2-02-FULL-67-57. Next base: position 2,534 of record MEKM01000139.1, read on the forward strand.
CTCCTCTTCCTTCTTCTGCTGCTCCTTCAGGCGCACGCTCCAGGGGGCAGGCTCGGCGCCGAGCAGCCGGTCGAAGACGTTGTAGGTGATGATATTAGGCAGCTGGCGCACGGTGGAGTTGGTGAGGACGACCACGCCGATATTATCCTGCGGCAGGAAAGTCAGCAGGGCGATGAAGCCGTCGATGGCCCCGCCGTGCTGCACCATCTTGTGGCCGCGGTAGCTGGAGACGACGAAGGCCATCCCGTAGGCGGAGTGCCCGATCTCGGGGTAGCGCAGCGCCCCTTGGATGACCATCTGCGGGGACTGCATCTGCTGCGCGTTCGTCGCCGAGAGCAGCTGCTTGTCACCGTACTTCCCCTGGCTCAAGTGGAAGAGCAGGTAGCGGCTCATGTCTTCGATGTTGGAGTTGATGGCGCCGGCGGGCGCCATCTCGTCAATGCCGCGGAAGGGGATTTTCTTGATTTCCTCTTTCACGGTGGCGTAGGGCTGGGCGAAGTCGGGGCTCTTCTCGGAGTCGGTGACGGAGAAGTTGCTGCCGGTCATCCCCAGCGGCCCGAAAATGCGCGCGCGCACCAGCTCTTCCCAGCTCGTCCCGGCCAGTTGCCCGGCGAGATACCCGGCGGTGAGGAACATCAGGTTGTTGTACTGCCACGCGCTGCGGAAGTCCTTGCTGGGCTCGAGGTAGCGCAGCCGCTCGACCATCTCCCGGCGGGTGAAGGTCGAGTTGTACCAGAGGGCGTCGTGGCGCGGCAGGCCCGAGCGGTGGGTAACGAGGTCGCGCGGCGTCATGTGCTCGTTCGCCACGGAGTCGTAGAGGCGGAACTCGGGCAGGTACTCGCGCACGGGCTTGTCCCAGTCGAGCTTGCCCTCATCGGCGAGCAGGCCGAGCGCGGTGACGGTGAACGACTTGGTGATGGAGCCGATGGCGAAGAGCGTCTGCGGAGTGACGGGGAGCTGCTTGTCGACGTCCCGGTAGCCGTAGCCCTTCGACAGAATCACCTGGCCGTCCTTGACCACCGCCACCGCCACGCCGGGCACTTTCCAGTTCTTCATCTCTTGGGCGACGAACGCATCCAAGCCGTCAAGACTCGGCTTGGCCACCGCCGCGGCGGCGGGTTTGCCGGAGGCTGGTTTTGCCGCTTGGGCAAGAAGCGTCCCGGGCGCTGCGGCCCCGGCCTTTTCCGGCGGCCCCGGAACCCCGGCCCGCGCCGGCAACGGCGCAAGTACAATCAGCACAACCAACAGGACTGCGAGCAGCTTGCGCATGGCGCCTCCTCGGCGAGAGAACTTGAGTTCGACAAAGTCTTCCGGAAAGCCGCTTCTCTCCCTTAGTGCGGAACGAGGTCGAGCTCGACCTCGCTGGGGACGAAGCTTACGACTTCCACCCCAGGCGGCACCTCGGCGTTGCGGGCGTCGAGGACAAAGCGGTAGTGGCCGGCGGTGGCGGTGTTCAGGTTGATGAAGACTGCCACCTCTTCCGGCTGGAGCGTGCGCAGGCGGGTCTCCGGGCCGCGCAGGTGCAGGCGGACGCGCGCCGGCAACTCGCCGCGCACTTCGAGCCCCGCGGGCGCGAAGCGCAGCTCGAGCGGGGCGGAGACGCGGATCTCGACCGGCGGCGCCTGGGTCACCACCGACCACAAGCCGTAGGCGAGCAGGAGCGACAGCAGCTTCAGCCACCAGTTGTCGAGCAGCAAGCGCTTCAGCCACTTCATCGGGTCAACTCGCGCGGCCCGAGACCGGCAGGCGCGGCACGCGCTGCCGGCGCACCCGCCGCAGGCGGTCGCGCAACTGCTCGGGCGTCAGGTTCAGCTCCACGGTGCCGCCGCTCATCAGGGCGATGGCGCCCGTCTGCTCGCTCACCACCACCGCCACGGCGTCCGACTCTTCGGTGACGCCGATGCCGGCGCGGTGGCGGGTGCCGAGCTGGGTCGACAGCAGCGGGTTGAGCGAGAGCGGCAGGAAGCAGGCAGCCGCCGCCACCCGGTTCTTGCGCACGATGACGGCGCCGTCGTGCAGCGGGCTCCCGGGATGGAAAACGCTGACCAGCAGGTCGTAGGTCAGCAGGCCGTCCAGCCCGATGCCGCTTTCGATGTAGGTGTTCAGGTTGATCTCGCGCTCGATGACGATGAGCGCCCCGGTGCGGTGCTGGGCGAAGTGGCTGGCGGCCAGCACGATGTCGTCGTACGGGTCGCCGCGGTCGGGGTTGCCGAAAGCCGAGGCCATCAGGGGCAGCCGCCCCAGCCGCCCGAGCGCCCGCCGGATCTCTCCGGCGTAGATGACGATGAGGGCGAAAACAAAATAGGGCAGGAGGTTCGCCAGCACCCAGCGCATCGTTTCCAGGCGCGCCCAG
>MEKM01000139.1:4954-5128 GCA_001766965.1 Acidobacteria bacterium RIFCSPHIGHO2_01_FULL_67_28
CAGGCGCGCCCAGCTCGTGCCGTAGTAGAGCCCGAGCAGCAGCACGACCGCCAGCAGCAAGGGGAAGGCGCGGGTGTCCTTGATGAGCTTGAGAAAAGCGTAGAGCACCGCCGCCACCACCAGGATGTCGGCGACGGCCACCCAGTCGAACGCTATGGTCGCGACAGGCAAGGC
>MEKM01000139.1:5144-5229 GCA_001766965.1 Acidobacteria bacterium RIFCSPHIGHO2_01_FULL_67_28
TGCTTCCGGCCTGCGTTTATACCGTGCGCGCCTGCACCCGCGCAAGGGACGCTGCTACTTCTTGCGGGCCAGAATGTAGAGGTGG
>MEKM01000139.1:5394-5753 GCA_001766965.1 Acidobacteria bacterium RIFCSPHIGHO2_01_FULL_67_28
GTGAGCAGCGTCGTGGTCGGCCCGGTGCGCACCCCCAAGCTCACGCAGTCGAACTCGGCGAAGAGCCGCGCGAGCCCGTCCTGCGTGTAGCGCTGAAAGTCGGCCGGGTAGCCGTGCCAGGGATGGCAGAAGGGCACGGTGGCCAAGACGTGCCCGCCGGGCTTGAGCACGCGGCGGATTTCGGCCACGACGGCGGCCGGGTCTTCGACATGCTCGAGCAGGGCGTCGCAGGTGTTGTCGGCGAAGGGCAGCCGCCCCGCGTGCGCGACGAGAGCGACACCGGCAAACGGCCCGAGGTCAACATTGACAAACCCCGGAGTCTCGCGCCCGCCGCCCCCGAGCCAGAGGTTCAAGCCGTC
>MEKM01000139.1:5878-5976 GCA_001766965.1 Acidobacteria bacterium RIFCSPHIGHO2_01_FULL_67_28
CGCCGCTCGCCTTTTCGAGAAGCGCCGCGAAGCGTTGCCGGTCGGCCGGCGTGAGCAGGATAGGCACGTCATGGGCGACTTCATAGCTGACCTTGCAC
>MEKM01000140.1:0-1123 GCA_001766965.1 Acidobacteria bacterium RIFCSPHIGHO2_01_FULL_67_28
ATAAACAGGAACCACGACCTCGGAGGCGGATGGACTATAACACAAGTCAAGCGGTGGAGAGCAACGGGAGGATACCAACCGTGCTGAGGCAACCGTGATGAGAAGAGCCATTCGAATAGCGGGTCTCATCCTGTTAGCCGCGGGCTCCTTGGTCGCGCACGACACCTGGCTGGTGCCCACGCAATTCCGCGTTACGCCCGGCCAGCCGGTTCAGGTGGCGCTCAACACGAGCGAAGACTTCCCGACGAGCGAAGGCGCGCCCGCGCCGGAGCGCATCGCACGCTTCGATACGACGACCGTAGCGCCCCGCGTGCCAGTCAGCTGCTACCGCGTGGAAGGGAAGTCGCTGGTCGCTGAGGTTACGCCCGGGCCAGGGCTGACACTCGTGGCGGCAGTAACGCATCCGCGCCTCATCGTGCTTGAAGCCCCCGTCTTCACCGAGTACATCACGGAGGAAGGCCTGGAGAAGATTGTCGCGGAGCGCGCCCAGCGCGGTGAGAGCGACAAGCCCGGGCGCGAGCGCTACAGCAAAGTCACCAAGCTGGCCCTCTGCGCCGAAGGTGAGGGCGCCGACTTCCGCCAGCCGCTCGGCTTGCAGGTCGAAATCGTTCCCGAGACGAACCCGTGCGAGCTGCGCGTCGGCGATACGCTGCGCGTGCAGGTGCTTTTCGAAGGCCGGCCGCTCGCTGGTGTGCGGGTGGGCGGCGGCTACGCGGGCGTCCACGGCCACCATTATCCGGTGTGGGTCAAGACCGACGGCGAAGGCCGCGCCGCCATTCCGCTCGACCGCGCCGGCGCTTGGTTCGTCCGCACGCTGCACATGATCCCTTCGACCGAGTTCGAGGACGCCGACTGGCAGAGCTGGTTCTCGACGCTCACCTTTGAAGTCCGGTAGCCGCGCGCTATAATTCCGCCGCCTCGGGCCAATCCGCGATGATCGACATCCACTCGCATTTCTTGCCGGGCCTGGACGACGGAGCCAAGACCATCGAAGACGCCGTGGCCATGATCGAGATGGCCGCAGCCGACGGCACCACGCACCTGGTGGCCACGCCGCACTGCAACGACCGCTACCAGTTTTCGCTCGAGCGCAACCGCGCCCTGCTTGCCGAGCTCCGCGCCC
>MEKM01000140.1:1143-5944 GCA_001766965.1 Acidobacteria bacterium RIFCSPHIGHO2_01_FULL_67_28
TCCGCGCCCGCGCGGGCGACCGCATTCAGCTCTCGAGCGGCTGCGACTTCCACTTGAGTTTCGAAAACCTCGAGCGCGTCGCGGCCGAGAAGTCCGCCTACACGCTGAACCAGGGCAGCTACCTGCTGACCGAGTTCGCCAGCTACGGCATCGCCCCGCAGGTGCTGAACGTCTTCCACCGCATGCGCCTGTACGACATCGTCCCGGTCATCACCCACCCGGAGCGCAACCCGTTGCTGCAGGAGTCGGGCTTGAAGCTGCTGCGGCGGCTCGTCGAAATGGGCTGTCCGATGCAGATAACGGCGGGGTCGCTCACCGGGCGCTTCGGGCGCGACGCCCAGGCGGCGGCCGAGCGGCTGCTGGCCGAGCGCCTGGTGCACTTCGTCGCCAGCGACGCCCACGACACCAAGCACCGCCCGCCTGTGCTCTCGCCGGCGCGAGCGCTCGTCGAAGAAAAGCACGGCGCTGAAGTGGCGCAGGCGCTTTTTGTCGACAATCCCCGCGCCGCGCTCGAGTCGCGCCCCCTGCCGTACTTCCCCGAGCCGGCGCCGCCCCAGCGCCGCCGCTTCTGGTTTTTTTAGGCCCCTCTCATCCCGCGCCTGTCATTCCGAGCCCGTTCACGGTGAACCCGTTCAGGGTGAACCCGAAGGGCGAGGAATCTCTTTTCTTCGCAGGGAAGAGATCCCTCGCTCCGCTCGGGATGACAAGAGAAGTGAGGTTCTAGCGGCGGGTAAACAGGTGGCGCTCGATCAGGTCGCAGTAGATGTGCCCGAGAGTGATGTGGGCTTCCTGAATGCGCTGGGTGTCGCGCGAGGGGACGGCCAGAAGGACATCGGCGAGAGCTTTGATTCTTTCTGTCCGCGCGCCGGTGAAGGCCACGGTGCGCGCGCCGCGGCGCCGCGCGGCGCGCAGCCCGGCGAGCACATTAGCGGAGCTGCCGCTGGTGGTGAGGCCGACGACGATGTCGCCGCGCTCGACCAGACCCTCGACCTGCCGGGCGAAGATGTCGGTGAAGCGGGTGTCGTTGCCGATGGCGGTGAGCGTCGAAGTGTTCGTCGTCAGCGCCAGCGCCGGCAGCGCCGCCCGGTTGAGCCGCAAACGTCCCTGGAGCTCGGCGGCCAGGTGCTGGGCGTCGGCGGCGCTCCCGCCGTTGCCGAAGAAGTAGACCCGCCGGCCGCGCCCGAAGGCTTCGAGCGTCAGCCGTGCGAACTCGGCGAGCTCGGCGAGCAACCGGGCGGAGATCCGCTGCTTCACGCGACAGCTTTCGCGGAGCTGGGCGCGCGCCCGGCGCACGGCGGCGGCGGCATCAAACCCAGCGGCTCCGCGCCTCTTCATTTGTCTTCCCGCCGGCTGCCGGCCCGCGCGCGGGCGACGAATTCCTCCCGCTGGCCGTAGTGCCGTTCGTAGTAGTCGCGGTAGGCGCCGCTGCGGCAGCCTTCGAGCCAGGCGGCGTGGGCGCGGTACCAGGTGACGGTGCGCTCGATGGCTTCTTCAAAAGTGTGGCAGGGCGACCAGCCGAGCTCCTTCCGTAGCTTCGTCGAGTCGAGGGCGTAGCGGCGGTCGTGCCCGGGGCGGTCTTCCACGAAGCGGATGAGCGACTCGGGCTTGCCCAGAAGCTTCAAGAGGGTTCGCACCACTTCGAGGTTCGTCTTCAGCGCCACGCCGCCGATGTTGTAGACCTCGCCCACGCGCCCTTTGAGCAGGGCGCGGTGGATGGCGCGGCAGTGATCTTCGACGTGAATCCAGTCGCGCACGTTCAGGCCGTCGCCGTAGACGGGCAGCGGCTTGTTCTCGAGGGCGTTGGCGATCATCAGCGGGATGAGCTTCTCGGGGAACTGGTAGGGCCCGTAGTTGTTCGAGCAGCGCAGGGTGAGGGCGGGGAAGCGGTAGGTGCGGACGTAACTCTCGATGAGCAGGTCGGCGGCGGCCTTGCTGGCGGCGTAGGGACTCGAGGGCCGGAGCGGGGCGTCCTCGGCAAAGGCGACGCCGTCCGGCGCGCTGCCATAGACTTCGTCGGTGCCGATCTGCACGAAGCGCGCGACCCGGGCGCGCCGCGCGGCTTCGAGCAAAGTCTGCGTGCCGAGCACGTTCGTGCGCAGGAAGGGCGCGGCGTCTTCGAGGCTGCGGTCGACGTGGGTTTCGGCGGCGAAGTTCACGACGGCGTCGAACCTCTCGCGGAAGACGGCGGCCACCGCGTCCGGGTCGGCCACGTCGCCGCGGACAAAGCGGTAGCGCGCTTTGGTCTCCGGCTGCTCGGCGAGGTCGGCGAGGTTCTCGAGGTTGCCGGCGTAAGTGAGCTTGTCGAAGTTCGTGACCTGGGCGTCGGCGTGTTCGGCGAGGAGGTAGCGAATGAAGTTCGAGCCGATAAAGCCTGCGCCGCCGGTGACGAGGAGTCGCACGGTGGCCTACTTCATTCTGATGGCCCAGTCGTAGGGCACTTCGCCGCTGAAGGGGTCGACGCGGAACTCGTCCGGCTCTTTGTAGTGGTAGAGCTCGGTGGGGCAATTGATGACGACGGCGGTTTCCGTCCCCACGCCCTTGAAGCCGTGGAGAACCAGCGCCGGCACCTGCACGAGCTGCGGGTTGTGCTCGCCGAGGAAGAATTCGTTGATTTCGCCGCGGGTGGGCGAGTCCTCGCGCCGGTCGTAGAGCACGAGCTTGATCATCCCCTTGACCACGGCGAAGTTGTCCACCTGCTTCTTGTGGTAGTGCCAGCCTTTGACGACGCCCGGGTGCGCGGTGGTCATGTAGAGCTGGCCGAACTTCTGGAAGAGGTCGTCGTCCGAGCGCAGGATTTCCATCAGGCGACCGCGCTCGTCGGGGATGACTTTGAGGTTCTTGACGCGCACGCCGGCGATCATGGCTTGGCCTTCTGCGGCGCGGCCTGGGTCACCTTGTTGGCGCCGGTTTCGGCGACGAGGTTCGTGGCGCGCCGCAGCGACTCGAAGGTGCCGGCGTCGGTCCACCAGCCCTCGAGCAGGCTGTGGGTGAGCGTGCCCTCTTCGAGGTACATGTTGTTGACGTCGGTGATTTCGAGCTCGCCGCGCCAGCTCGGCCGCAGGCGCTGGATTTTCTCGAAGACCGTGCCGTCGTAGAAGTAGATGCCGGTGACCGCGAAGCGCGACTTGGGCTGCTTGGGCTTCTCTTCGATGCGCACGATGCGCCCGTCGCGGAGCTCCGGGCAGCCGAAGCGCTCGGGGTCGTCCACTTCCTTCAAGATGATGTGGGCGCCGCGCTCCTGGCGGCGGAAGCGCTCGGCGGCCTCGGCGACGTTGGTCTCGATGAGGTTGTCGCCCAGAATGACGCAGACTTTCTCGCCCTCGACGAAGTGCTCGGCCAGGCGCAGGGCGTCGGCGATGCCGCCCTCGCCCTCCTGGTAGGTGTAGTTGATGTGCTTCAAGCCGAAGTCCTTCCCGTTCGAGAGCAGCCGCAGGAAGTCCCCGGCGTTCTGCCCGCCGGTGACGACGAGGATGTCGGTGATGCCGGCGTTCACGAGCGTCTGGATGGGATAGAAAATCATCGGCTGGTTGTAGACGGGGAGCAGGTGCTTGTTCGTCACCCGCGTCAACGGATGCAGCCGCGAGCCGGTGCCGCCGGCCAGGACCACGCCCTTCATCGTCATCTATCTCCGCAGCCGCCGCCGGGCGCGCCGCGCCGCTTTGCCGATGCGCTTGCGCGCCTTTTTCGCCGTCTTCCGCGCCTGCCCGGCGCGCGCCTCGGCGCGCGCCGCCAGGCGTCCGAGGATGATGGCCACGGCCGTCAGTCCGCTCTTCTTTGTTTTGCGCGCCACGATTCTGCCTCCGTCGCTTGCGAACTCGAAAGCGCGCCCCATCATAAGCGGGCGGCCACAAGGGGTCAAGCGAGCCGGAATGCGGAGAAAGAGGGAGGGATTCAAATCGGGAATCCCGAGCCAGTTCGACCCGTAAGGGGAGGCGGAAGGGGAACGCTTGCGGGTGCGGCCTGGGGGAGGCTGTCCAAGTGTTGGCAGACACGGCAGTTTGCCGCGAAAACGTGAGAGGGAGGCTTGGCAGGGGAATTGCAAAGTAGTGGGGCACCTAGGAACGCGGCGGGGGTGTTCGCCGAACCCACCCGCTACCGAAACGGGGAGGTCACGTGGAAATGAGAAAGGGAAAGTTTCGCGCTGGGCTGGCCTGGCTGGTGGCATTGGCGATGGTGGGGCTGCCGGGGATCAGCGGGCAGGCGGAGAGCGTCTCCTTGGGACGGGTAGTGCCGCGGGGCGCGGCCGAGCTGAATCAAACCCGGCTGGTGGCGGACGCCACCGTCTACGCCGGTGACGCGGTCACGACGCCGGCGGGCGGGTTGGCCTTGCTGCTGCTCGACAAGGGCAGCCAGGTCCACGTCGGCCCGGCGAGCGCCGTGCGCTTCCACGCCGCCGAGGCAGGGGTGAGGGCCGAGCTCGAGCGGGGCAGTCTGCTGGCCCGCAGCCAGCCCGGCGGGAAGGTCTCGGTGTGGGCGGCGAACCTGCTGGTGAGTCCGCAATCGCCCGAAGCGCTCTACCAGGTGGCCTTGACCGAGTCCGGAGCCATCGTGGCGGCCGAGCGCGGAGAGGTGAGCGTGGCCGGGGCCAATCGCACGGTCACGGTGCCGGCGGGCGAGGCCAGGCGGTTTGAAGTGGAGGAGGGCCCGCAGGCGCCAGCCGGCGCCGGGTCCGGAGCGGGGATGAGCGTCGGCACGGCCACCATGCTCTCGGTGGCCATCAGCCTGGGCGTGTCGATTCCGGTGGGCTGGATCGTCGCCGACAAGTTGGCGGACGACGCCCGGCAGGAAGGCTGCCAAGAAG
>MEKM01000141.1 GCA_001766965.1 Acidobacteria bacterium RIFCSPHIGHO2_01_FULL_67_28
CCGACTTTGTCTACGCCCGCCTCCGCCGGCCCTCCTACTCCGCGAAGGAGCTGGCCGCCTGGAAGCAGCGCTGCCAGGCCTGGCAGCGGCAGGGCCTGGACGTCTACCTTTTCTTCAAGCATGAAGACGCCGGGCAGGCCCCGGCCTACGCGCGCCGGCTCCTGACCTCCTAGTGCCGTTCCAACTGCTTGACCTTGACTATCCCCGCCATCGTTGCGTCTATCGCTTCCCCAACGCCGGCCGACCCCCCCGCTGGAAGGGTTGGAACGGCACTAGCTTGTGCTAGAATCAGGGCTCGGCCCCACGAGAGGAATCGGACTTCCAGGAGGTTCCCATGCAAAAGGTGGTTGACTCCATTCAGGGCAGCTACGATCGTTACCTCAACGAGCTGAAACAATTCTGCGCGATTCCGAGCGTGAGCGCGCGCAGCGAACACAAGGGAGACATCCAGCGCGCTGCGCAGTGGGTGGCCGACCAGATGAAGAGCATCGGCCTGGAGAAAGTGGAGCTCGTCCCCACCGCCCGCCATCCCATCGTCTACGGCGAGTGGCTGCACGCCCCCGGCAAACCCACCCTGCTCTTCTACGGCCACTACGACGTGCAGCCGGCCGAGCCGCTCGACCAATGGCTCTCGCCGCCCTGGGAGCTGACCCTGCGCAACGGCGAGCTCTACGCCCGCGGCGTGGTGGACGACAAGGGCCAGGTCTTCATGCACTTCAAGGCGCTGGAAGCCTTCATGAAGAACCAGGGCCGCCTGCCGGTGAACGTCAAGTTCATGATCGAGGGCGAAGAAGAAGTCGGCAGCGAGAACATCTACAAGTTCATCCGCGAGCGCAGGGACCGGCTCGGCTGCGACGCCCTGCTCGTGAGCGACACCACCATGCTGGGCAAGGGCCTCCCCTCGGTCTGCTACGGCCTGCGGGGCTTGTGCTACTTCGAGATTGAAATCACCGGCCCCACGGTCGACCTGCACTCGGGCTCCTTCGGCGGCGGCGTCCCCAACCCCAGCACTATCCTCTGCGAGATGATGGCGAAGCTCCACGACAAGGACGGCCGCGTCACCATCCCCGGCTTCTACCGGGACGTGCGGCCGCTCACCAAGCCGGAGCGCAAGCAGCTGAAGCAGCTGCCCTTCAGCGACAAGCGCTTCCAGGAGACCACCGGGGCACCGCAGCTCGTCGGCGAAAAAGGCTTCTCCACGGTCGAGCGCATCTGGGCGCGGCCCACGCTCGAGATCAACGGCATCTACGGCGGCTACACCGGCGAAGGCGCCAAGACCGTCATCGGCTCGAAAGCCACCGCCAAGTTCTCCACCCGCCTGGTGGCCGACCAGGTTCCGGCCAAGATCACCAAGCTCGTCAAGAAGCACATCGAGAAGATCACCCCCAAGAGCGTGCGGATGAAGTTCACCCTGCACAGCGAAGGCGACGCCTGGATCGCGCCCTTCGACCATCCTCTCGTCCAAGCCGGCAAGGCCGCGCTCGAGAGAGGCTTCGGAAAGAAAGCGGTGTTCATTCGGGAGGGCGGTTCCATCCCCCTGGTCGCCACCATGTACAAGGAGTTCAAGAAGCCCTGCGTGCTGCTCGGCTTCGGGTTGCCGGACGAGAACGCCCACGCCCCCAACGAGCGCCTGAACCTGGAAAACTTCCAGAAAGGGATCGTGAGCCTGGCCTACTACTACGACGAGGCCAGCCGAACCCACTAGCCCGGCCCCGGACGCCGCCGCTGACCCTTGCGGAAGCCGCATTTTTAGCGGCTCCCCTTGCCATCCCGGGGGGCTTTGGATATAGTAGCGCCCGGTTGGAGCCCGTGGGTCGGGAGTCATTCGGGTTCAAGACCACCACTTCTACAGCTAAGGAGAAAATCCTACGATGGCGAAAACAATGACGAAGAGCAAGATCGTGGCGCACATGGCGGACAAGTGCGGCACCTCGAAGAAGGCCGCCAACATGTTCTTCGAGGAGCTGTTCAAGCTGGCGGTGCGGGAAGCCAAGGGGGCCGGCAAGTTCGTGATCCCGGGCCTGGGCCGCGCCGTGAAGCGCCACAACAAGGCGCGCATGGGCCGCAACCCGCAGACCGGCGAGCCCATCAAGATCAAGGCCAAGACCGTCGTGCGGCTGCGCCCGTCGAAGCAGTTCAAAGTGGCCGTCCTCGGCTAACCACGGGTTCCCAGGGAATCGTACGGCGAAACCCTCAAGCCCACGCTTCCGCGCAGGGCTTGGGGGTTTTGTCTTTTTTCCGCCTTCCGGCTCTCTAGGGAGAGTCCTGCCCCGCCCTGGCGCGGCTTGCCGCGGTCACGCCGCGCTCCCTATAATGGGCGGGAGTCGTCCTTATGGCTGACCGCCCGCGCCCCTCCGCCCTGCTCACCGACCTCTACGAGCTCACCATGGCGGCGGCCTATTTCGAGAACAACATCCGCGCCACCGCCAGCTTCGAGCTGTTTGTGCGGGCGCTGCCGCGCGACCGGGGGTATCTGGTGGCCGCCGGGCTCGAGCAAGCGCTCGACTACCTCGAGAGCCTCCGCTTCACCTCCGAAGAGATTGACTTCCTCCGCCGGCAGGAGGTTTTCCGGCGTGTCAGCGACGCTTTCTTCGAAAGCCTGCGCGCGTTCCGCTTCACGGGCGAGGTCTGGGCGGCGCCGGAAGGGACGCTCGTGTTTGCCGAGGAGCCGCTGCTGCGGGTGACAGCGCCTATCGCCGAGGCGCAGATTGTCGAGACCTTCCTGCTCTCGACGCTCACGTTCCAGACTCTCATCGCCACCAAGGCGGCGCGCGTGGTGGAGGCGGCGCAGGGGCGCGGGGTGGTCGAGTTTGGGACGCGGCGGGCCCACGGGCCCGAGGCCGGGGTGCTGGCGGCGCGCGCGGCTTTCATCGGCGGCTGCATCGGCACCTCGAACGTCGAGGCCGGATACCGCTTCGGCATTCCCACCTACGGGACGCTGGCGCACTCCTTCGTGATGGCCTACGCGGAAGAAGGGGAAAGCTTCCGGCAGTTCCAGCGTGTTTTTCCCGAGCACAGCGTGCTCTTGGTGGACACCTACGACACGCTGGGCGCCATCGAGAAGATCATCCAGCTCGGGCTGCGCCCCAAGGGCGTGCGGCTCGACAGCGGCGACCTGGTCGAGCTCTCCCGCGCCGTGCGGCGCCGCCTGGACAAGGCCGGGCTGACGGAGACGAAGATTTTCGGCAGCGGCGACCTGAACGAATTCAGCATCCAGGAGGCGCTGGCCCGCGGGGCCGCGGTGGACTTCTTCGGTGTGGGCACGGAACTCGCCACCTCGAAAGACGCTCCGGCGCTCGGCGGCGTCTACAAGCTGGTGGAGCTCGAAGCCCCGCCCGGGCAGGCGGTACGCGAGGTCCACTACCGGGCCAAGTTCAGCGAGGACAAGGTGAGCTCCCCCGGCCGCAAGCAAGTCTTCCGCTTCCGCGACCCACAGGGCCTCTATGACCACGACCTCATCGGGCTGGCGGACGAAACCTACCTCGCCGCCGAGCCGCTGCTCATCCCCGTGATGCGCAACGGCTGCTCCACGGTAGCGCCGCGGTCGCTCCTCGACCTCCAGCAACACGCACGGCAGTCGCTCCAGCGCCTGCCCACGCGCTACCGGCAGTTGCAGAACCCGCCCGCCTATCCGGTGCGCCCCAGCGCGGCGCTGGCGGCGCTGCTGGAGCGCGTTCGCCAGGCAGTGCTCCAACCAGCCGCCAAGAAGAACCCGCGATGAACGGGAAGACACTCTTCTGGGACGTAGACACCCAGGTGGATTTCATCCACCCCGGCGGCAAGCTCTACGTCCCCGGGGCGGAAAAGATTCTCCCCCGCCTGAAGCGGCTGACCGACTACGCGCGACGCAATGGCATCCTCATTGTGGCGTCGGCCGACGCTCACCGGCAGGGCGACGAGGAGTTCCAGCTCTACCCTCCCCACTGCCTGGCGGGGACGCCGGGGCAGAAAAAAGTGCCCGAGACGCTGCTGGAAAAACCGACCGTCATCCCCAACCGCCCCGTTCCCCTGCCCGCCAACCCGGTGGCGGCGGGGCAGGTCATCCTCGAGAAGCAGAAGTTCGACGTCTTCACCAACCCGAACACCGAGGCGCTGCTCGCGCAGCTCGGCCTGGACATCGAAATCACCCTCTACGGCGTGGTGACGGAAATCTGCGTGGCAGCGGTGGCGCGCGGCCTGCTCGAGCGCGGCTACCGGCTGCGGCTGGTGCGCGACGCCGTGCAGCATCTCGACGAAACGCGGGCGCGCGCCCTGTTCGAAGAAGTCGAGCGGGGCGGCGGGCGCCTGGTTACGACCGACGAAGTCGTCGGCAGCCCCGCGCGCTGACGGAGACCGGGAAGCGGCTCTAGAGCGTCTTCAGGTAGGCCACCAGGTCGTCCATTTCCTTCGCGGTGAAGATCTCCTTGTAGGCCGGCATCAAGGGTTTCTGCGGATCGGGATTGCCCTCGCCGACGCGCTTGCGGATGTTCTCCTCGGTGGCCAGCAGCCCGGTCAACGGCAGCTTCTTCATCTGGAACAAGCCCTTCAGACCCGGGCCCACCTTGACGATAGCAGCGTCGGCAAAATGGCAGAGGGCACAGTGGGCCTTGTAGAGCTTCCTACCGGCCGCCGGGTCGCCCTTGGCCTCGTTGGCGGGCGCAGTCTTCTCCCCTTGAGCGAAGGCCGGCAAGGCCGCCAGCAGAAAAAGCAGCGCCGCGAGCTTCTTCACTGGGGAGAGGTGGTATCCAGCCGGGCGACGATCTGCGCCCGCTGGTGGCGCACGTAGGCTGCCAGCTGTCCCTCCGGAACCACCCCGGGCACGAACTCCAAAAACTCATCCAGCTCCTTCAGCGCCTTCTGGTAGTCGCCCCGGGCGAGGAAGACGTTGGCCCGCACCATGTGCACCTGGGGGATGCGCGGGTTCAATTCGTGGGCCTCGATGATGTGCTTCTCGCAGTTGTCGACGTCCCCCAAGGCCCAATAGGTGCGGCTGATTTCAAAATGGGCCAGCCCGCTGCGGGGATTGAACTGGAGAGCTGTCTCGAGGTGGTCGCGCGCCTCCGGGTAGCGGTGGTCGGCGTTGTAGATGCCGCTCAGGAAGACGCGCGGCGGCGCGGTGTCGGGATTGGCGGCAACGGCCGCTTCGAAGCTCGAGCGCGCCGAGTCGATCTCTCCCAGTTGCAGGTGAACCAGGCCCTTGGTGTGCCAGGCGGTGGCGTACTTCGGGTAGAGTTCCACGGCCCGGTCGAGCTGCGCGAGCGCCTCGGCGAACTTGCCGCGGCGGAGCTCGCTCACGCCCCGCTCGAAGGCCTTGCGGGCGTCCTTGGGAATCAAGCGCTGGTCCACATCCAGCGGCTCAATCTGCACGGGGAGGGCGGCGGAGGGCTTGGGGCGCAAGTAGAGAAAAATCCCTCCCACCGGCCCCGCGCCCACCTGCACCAGCTCGCGCGCTTCCTCGTAGCCGTAGGCGGAGGCGCTGACGTAGTAGGAGCCGCGGGGAACTTCCGTGAAGCGATACATCCCGGTCATATCCACGTAGATTTCCTGCAAGCTGGCCCCGATGGACCCGGTGAGCGTGACCCGGGCGCCTTCGACCGGCTTGCTGGTGGCTTCGTCGAGGACGCGCCCGGTGATGCTAAGCAAGGTCCCCGATCGCCCGGAGCTCACTATTCCCCGCGAGGTCTGCTGCATCGGCCCGCTCTGGGCGAGAGCCGAAGGCGCCAGCGGCGCCAGGGAGGCGGCGAAAACCAGGAGGAGAGAAACCCCAGGGGCGAGGCGAGGTTGCATAGGGCCCCCTTTCCCACTGCCCGACAAGATTGCGGCTAGCATACCGCTTTTCCGTCCGGCGTCAACCGGAAAAGTGTTTGCCTGCAATCGGAAGCGAACCCCGGCGCCAATAAAAAACCGGGAGGCCTTTCGGCCTCCCGGTTGGAGCCTTGCGGCCTCTGGTTCCCCTAGAAGGTGAACCGGAGGGCGAAGCGGAACAAACGGCCCACCGCGCTGTTCTTGTTCGGCTGGCCGAAGGTGTAGCTGCTGTCCTGCTGTTCCGGCGATAGGAACTTCGGCGGGATCAGCAGCGGCGAGTCGTCGATGAAGGTGTCGGGCACACCGAAGTTCCGGTGGTTGAAGATGTTCTGGAACATCGCCCGGAACTGGAGGTTGTACCGACCCTCCGAGCCCATACGGGTGTTCTTGAAGAACCCCATATTCGACAGCACGACGCCGTCGCCGTAGATCTTCGGGTTGCGCCCCGACCCCGCGGGTCCGAGGCTGCCGTCGTTGAGCCACCAGCGCGCATTCGGGTCGCCCACGAAGCCCACGGTGTTGATGGGGGCGTCGGGGTTGCCCGGATACGGCCGGCAGGTCTCGAACAGACCGGTGAAGGTGGTGTTGAACAGGGTGTCCATGCCGCAGGTACCGAGGAAGACCGGATTGCCGCGAAGGACGTTGCGGCCGGTGCCAGCGGGCCAGGACATCGCGCCCAGGAACGTGGTCGGGGTCCAGGGACGACCGTCATACAGGAACACCTGGCCGTTCCACTGCCACCCGCCGAGGATCTTGCCCTTGGCGCCGACTTGGTCGCGGTGCCAGGGGGAATCCCAGATCCAGTAGGTGGTGTAGACATTGCCGAGGTGGAAGTTGGACTCGCCCCGTTCCTCGTCGTTCACCTGGAAGGGGTTCTCCGAGAAGGCGATCGACCCGTTCCCGAAGAAGCCGAAGATCTCACTGACGTTGTCAATGGTCTTCGACCAGGTGAAGGCGATCCCCGTGGTCAACTGGTTGTAGAGGTTGCGGACGTCCATGCGGGTCTGGAGGCCGTGGTAGTTAGCCAGAGCCCCGTTGAAGCGCGTGCGCAGGGCGCCCGCATCGCAGTGGACGCGGCCACGGAAAGCCGTGCCCAGGAACGTGGCCGGGACGTTGGAGAACGGGTTCCCCGGGAAGCCGCAGGGGGCGACGCCCGCCGGAAACGAACCCGGGAAGTTGCTGAAGTAGTCGAGCGTTCCCGACGGCGGTGGACCAATCACCACCGGGATATCCACGCCGAGGGTGTCGCCGAACAGCGGGTTGGCGTTGAGGGACTGGAACTGGCCGATCTGCCGGGATCCGACGTAGCGGGCTTCGCCCACGATGCTGGAGCCGAATTCCCGCTGGATGCCCAGCGACCAGTTCTGCGCGTACGGCGAGTGGAAGTCGTCGGACACGTTGGTGCGGCTGAACTCCCGCGGGTCACGCGTTCCGACCGGCACTGCCGCCGCCGCCGCCAAGGCTGCGCCTGTCCCCGAGCCCTGCACGCCGCCGAAACCGGCGCCGCCGCAGGTGGCGATTGTGGTGCACGGGCTGAAGAGGAAGACGCGCGGAGCGGCGGTGGAGATGTTCAGGAGGATGTTGTAGAAGGCGGCCTCGTAGGCGATCAGGTAACCGCCGCGGATGACCGTCTTATCCTCACCGAACAACGACTTCCAGAAGCGCGGGGTGTAGGCGAAGCCGATACGCGGCCCCCAGTTGTTGTCGTCGCTGGCAATCTTCGGGAAGATGCGGTCCTCGAG
>MEKM01000142.1:0-4282 GCA_001766965.1 Acidobacteria bacterium RIFCSPHIGHO2_01_FULL_67_28
GGCCCATGGTTGGCTCTTACTCCCCGCGATGGTACCATCGCGGGGCTTGCGGGGAGGAGTTCTTTTCGTGGGTGCCCCACCCTTTGATGTGTAAGGGTGGGGAAGTTTGTTCAGGCCGGCCGGCGCAGGACGTGGCGGGAGAGGAAGGCGAGTCCCGCGCCCGACCAGACAAGCGCCCGCAGCCGCCGCACCAGTCCCAGGCCGATGCCGAGCGCCCAGCCGTAGCCGAGCGCCTGGAAGACGAAGGCCGCGCCGGCCTCGTCCGTTCCCACTCGCCCGGGCACGAAGAAGAACATCGCCTTGATGACCTTGCCCATCCCTTCCATGATGACCAGCTCCGCCAGGCCCACGCGCACGCCCAGCGCCGCCAGGATGACGTAGATTTCCAGCACGGCGAAGACTTGCGCCAGGCAGTCCCAGAGGAAGACGGCGCGGAAGGCGCGGGTGTGCCCGGCGTAGAAAAGGAAGAGCTGGTCTTCGAGCTGCTCGAGATGGGGCCGGCCGCGCTCGAGGCGGCGCCCGAGCGGCCCGCGGCTCACCCAGCGCACCGCGGCCGAGAGCACGTGCAGGCGGCGTCGCAGCATCATCCAGGAGAAAAGCAACAGGAGCGCGAGCAACAGCGCCACCAGCCAGCCGGCGCGCTGCATGCCCGGGTCGAGCGTTACCCGCACGAGAAAGAGCACGAGGCCGGGCAGGGTGATGAGGCCGGAGGTCAGCCCGTAGATGCCGGCCTCGATGAGCGTCCCGCCCAGGCCGACGGCCACCGGCAGGCGCTCGCGCAGGAGCGTGGCCTTGGTGGGCTCGCCCAGGATGGGCCCGGCCACCGTCAAGTAGTTGAGCGACT
Source organism: Acidobacteria bacterium RIFCSPHIGHO2_01_FULL_67_28 (assembly GCA_001766965.1). Taxonomy (GTDB): domain Bacteria; phylum Acidobacteriota; class Terriglobia; order Acidiferrales; family 2-02-FULL-67-57; genus 2-02-FULL-67-57. The sequence goes on from MEKM01000142.1 coordinate 845, forward strand.
CGCCGGCCAGGCGCACCTGGAAGAGCTGCCAGAAGGGCGGGGTATCGTCGCGGCCGGCGAAGGCGCGCTGCCAGGCGCGGGTGCGGGCGAGGTAGCGGCCGGTCGAGACTCCGAGCACGAGCAGAAAGACCCAGCCGATCTGTCGGAACTGGCGGTAGATCTCGCCCCAGCCCACGCGGTCAATCAAGACCACGAAGAGGGCCAGTCCCAGCGCCAGCAGCACCCACTCGATTTTTCGCATCGTCTCGCGCGCCCGTACGGGCAAACCCGCAGCCTAAACGACTTCGCACGAGAGCGAAACGGGAAAGTTGCAGCCACAACCGATTTCTTGACTTCCGGCAGGAGTGAGAGTTAGGCTGCAACCAGTTGGGGCGCCGGAGGCTGCAAGAGAGGTTGCTGTGGCAAAGACGCACGGCTCCACCGGGCCACCCGGGCGCTGGCCGGCGGCCTCGCTGTTGCTCCTGCTGCTCCTTGGCCTAGGCGGCACCTCTGCACCGCATCGTGCTGGCGCCCAGGGACTGACGCTCACGGTTCCGACCGACTACTCCACCATCCAGGCGGCCATCAACGCCGCCTTTCCCGGCGACACCGTGCTCGTGCTGGCGGGAACCTACACCGAGAACATCACCATCTACAAGGCCATCACCGTGACCAGCGACGCCGGGCCGGAGGCTACGATCATTGATGGTCGCGGCTTGTACACGGTCGTGCGGTTCATCTCCGGGGCGACGGGCGCCGTGTTCAGCGGGTTCACCGTGCAGAACGGGAACGGGCCCACCCAGGAGGCAGGGGGGGTTCAAGTCAACGACTCTTCGCCCACTATTACGGGCAACACCATCGTCAACAACACGACACAGTGGTGGGGCGGGGGAATCGGAATGGCCCGCTCTTCGCCCACGATCACGGGCAATCGCATCCTCAACAATCATGCCCTTGGCGGGGCAGGAATCGCTGTGCTCCTCAGTTCCTCGCCCACCATCACGGACAATCAAATCATCGACAACACCGGCTGCCAAGGTATTGGAATCCTCTTGAGCGGTTCTTCTTTGGTTCAGAGAAACCTGGTCAGCAACAACACGACTTCGGGTTGCAGCGGCGGCTACGGCGGCGGCATCCACATGGGGGGCGCTTCCGGCGCTCGAATCCTCGACAACGTAATCTCGAACAACACCATTACCTCGGGCACAGGGGGAGGGATATCCCTCAACGGCGGAGGCACGCCGACGATTCGCGGCAATCTCATCATCGGGAACCACGCCTCCGGCGTCTCTCCCTACACGGCCGGCGGCGGGATTGTGATGTATAACGACTCGAGGCCGTTGATTGTGCAGAACATTATCGTGGGCAACTCCGCCGGGCCGGCGGGACGGGGCGGCGGAGTATTCTGGCTGGGCTATGGCCCCACGCTGCTGAACAACACTATTGTTGGGAACGATGCCCCGTTGGGCGGCTCGGCCGTTTATGCATACGCCAGCGCCGATCAAACCCGGGTCGTGAATAACATCCTCGTCGGCAACAGCACGCAGCCGGTGATCTACTGCGAGGGCGCACCGCCCGTCTTCAACTCGAACGACGTTGTGAGCCCCGAGGGAGGAGGGCCCCGCTATCTGGGGACTTGTTTCGATTTAACCGGGACGGACGGCAACATCTCCGCCGACCCCCAGTTTGTGGACGCGGCGAGCGGCAATTTCCATCTGGCGGCCGGCTCCCCCGCGGTGGATGCGGGCAACAACAACGCCAGCGGACTCCCGGCGACCGACATGGACGGAGAGCCGCGCATAGTCGACGGCGACAACGACGGCACCCCTCGGGTCGACATGGGCGCCGACGAGTTTGCAATTCTCACCTCCATTAGCCTCTCCGCCACCGAGGTTTCGTTTCCTCCCACTCTCATCGGGGCCAGCAGCCCGCCCCAGACCGTAACCCTCACCAACACCGGCGAGGCCCGCCTCTATGTCCATTTGACAATCAGCGGGGAATTCTCCCAGACCAATGACTGCGAGGGAACTGCCGGCGTGGCGGTGGGCAACTCCTGCGCCATTGACATCGTTTTCTCTCCGGTGAGTCCGGGAGACCAGGTCGGCACACTTACCCTCGTGGACAACGCCCCCGACAGCCCGCAGACGGTCACCCTCACCGGGACGGGCGTCGACAGCTCCTTCAGCGGCAAAGTCAGGGAGGCCAACCAGACGCCTGTGGCCGGCGCGACGGTGGCAGCCTACCAGGGCGACTTGCTGAAACACTCGACGACGACCGTGGCCGACGGCCGCTACACCTTGGGAGTCGTCCCCGGGACCTACGACCTGGTCGCCTCGCAGGCCGGCTACCTCGACGCCACGAAGACGCTCAGCATCAACGACGGGCAGGCTTTGACCGGGGTCAACTTCGTGCTCTTCCGGCCCAGTTTCTTCCTGGGCACGGTCACGGAAAAGGGCACGGGCCTGCCGCTGGAAGGGGCGTTGGTGGAGGCGCTCAAGGACGGCGTCGTCGTGGCCTCGGCCACGACCACTGCTGACGGCAGCTACAGCCTGCCGGTGACCAAGGGCACCTACCAGTTGCGGGCCACTCTCGCCGGTTACACCACAAAGAAGAAACCCCATCAGGGCATCGGCGATGGCAAGACCAAGAGCGCGGTCGACTTTGTCCTGGCGCCTCTCCCCTAACTTTTTCCCGCACAGCCGGGGAACCTGGCGGGTAGCTTAGGGAATCGTGGAACGACTTATCGAGCGTTGTGAACAGGCAGGCTCGGACGGGAGCGGCATTCCGCCGACGCGTCAACGGCGCCGCCACCGCCCGCACTCAGGCTTGCGGTTCCGGATCGGCGGGCACGGCTGGGGTCTCGGGCGGGGCCTCGTTTGGGGTCTCGGGCGGAGCTTCGCTTTGCGCGCGCGCGGCGAGTTTTCTCTCCGCCCGGCGCGCAGCCTTCATGCGCTGCTTCTCCATCCTCTTCATTTCCTTCTGGCGCTTCTGGAACGTGCTTCTCGTTGCCATGGAGTCTCCTTAAAATCGTGATTGGGCGAAGAGCCCGCCGCGACGGGCGAAGCCGTCGCGGGAGGCTACCAGCGGGGCTCGCGCGGCTGGCGCGCGGCTTCGCGGTAATCCTCGTTCGAAGTCCCGCCGCGCCCGCGACCGCCACCCGGGCGCGACCCGGCATCCCCGCGCGGCCCGGGCCGTTCCGTCTTGGGGCGCGCTTCGTTAACCTTCAAGTTGCGCCCGCCCACGGCTTTTCCGTCGAGAGCCGCAATCGCTTTGGCCGCCTCTTCGTCGTTGGCCATTTCCACAAAAGCAAAGCCGCGGGCCCGGCCCGTCTCCCGGTCCATGGCGATGTGGACGCGGGTGATCTGCCCGAACGGTTCGAACAGCGCGCGCAAATCGCTTTCCGTGGTCTGGAAACTCATGTTGCCCACAAACAGGCTCTTCATTCTCGCTCCCTCACTC
>MEKM01000142.1:4288-9662 GCA_001766965.1 Acidobacteria bacterium RIFCSPHIGHO2_01_FULL_67_28
TTCTCGCTCCCTCACTCTCTACAATTGCCAGGTTCAGGTATCCTGCTCCCAACCGGATTCAGGTTGGCTGGGAACGGCCGTAAGGAACCGGATAGGTCAGGTGGACCCGGGTGTGAACCACGGTCCGGAAGGCGGTGACGCAATCCGACTTCTTTCGAGCGCCCACCAGTATACCACGCATCCGCAGGCCAGACCCCAGTTGGTTTTGCCGGGAGAGGGAGCTGCCCGCGTCAGTCGGTCTTGGCGGCGGCGGCGAGCGGGGGACGGGCGGGACGCTTGGCAAACTGTGCGTCGAGCGGCAGGGGCTGCCCGGCCAAGGGGGCAGTCGGCCGCTCGCGCACGCTGCCGGCCTGGCGAATGACGCGACCGTCGCCATCGAGCATCCCGAGCAGGCGAGCGAGCGTCGGGACGATGTCGAACGTGGTGGCGGGCTCTTCAATCGCGCTGCCGGCGGGCAGGCCGAAGTCGCGCCCGCCCCAGAGCAGGAACGCGGTGCGGGCAACCGCCGGGGGCAGCCCGCCGTGGCTGCCGCCGGAGGTGTGGCTCTTGGAAGAGTAGTTCCACAGGTAGCTCGACCACACGAGCAGGTCCGCCTGCTGCCCGGCGTACTTCCAGCGCAGCCCGCGCAGGTAGCTCTGCTTCATCTCGTCGGAGGGGAAGCCGGCGAGCGAGGCCTGGAACTCCGGGTTCGCGATGAACTCATCGGCGTGGAAGCCGGCGATGTCGGCGAAGGTGAGCACGGCGGCGCTGTAGCGGGTGTTGTAGGTGGCGCGCAGCCATTCGCGCGGCGAGTGGAAGCGCTCGAGCCAGAGGAAAGCGGGCTCGCCGGACTCTGCACGGAACTCCGGGTCGTAGAGAAGCCCGAGCGGGTCGAGCTCGTCGTGCGGTTCCCAGGTGAAGCGCCCGTCGGCGTCCTGGCGCAGGCGGCGCACCGGCAGGTAGCGCAGCTTCCCATCGGCGGCTTCAACGAGCAGGGCCTGGCCGCCCCGGCGGAGATTGTTCTCGGCGGTCGAAACAATCCAGAAGGCGCTGCGCAGTAGCGGCACAGCAGCGGAGGAGTCGCGCGCCCGCAGCGCCTCGGCGATGGCGGCCGCCGGCAGGGCGCGCACAATCAAATCCGTCGGGTTGGGCTCGCCGCTGGCGGGCGGGTTGGGCGCGTGGTAGCTCGAAAGGGCCTGCACATAATCCATCGGCATTGTCCGCCCGGCGGTATCCCCGGTGGTCTCAACCCACGCGAGGTTGTCGTCGAGGCCGAGCGTGTAATGGGTGAGCTGGAAGACGGAGTTGCGCGGGCCCAGGTACTTCTTGGGGATGAGGTCGGAGATCTTCGGGTCGCGCTCGTCGAGCCAGGCCAGCGGATCCGGGGCGCGGCAGAGCTCGGCCAGGCGGGCGAGTAAGCGGAGCGGGGCGGCGTCGCGCTCGTTTTCGGCGCGCAAGCGGGCGGCGGCGTCGCGCCAATAGGGGTCGGCGCGCTTTCCGAGCGCGGGCAGCCAGGCGTGCACGCCCTCGAAGTAGGCGCGGTAGTCGGCGAGCTCCGGCTCGAGCCACTGCCGGACGCTGCCGGCGGCTTCGCGCAGAAGCTGGCGCAGCCGCTCGCGCTGCTCTTCGCGGAGCGGGCGCTGGCGGGCGAGCAGCAGGAGGTGGAGCCGGTTGAGGTCGTTGTTGCGCAGGTGGAGCTCGGCGCGGGCGTTGCCGAAGTTGTCGAGGAAGGCGGTGACGTAATCGTCTTCGCCCCCGGGGCCGGCGGCTTTCCCGTACGGCGAGTAGGGGCTTTCGTAAACGCGAGGGAAGTCCACGCCGGGGATGGGGTTGGAGAGGACGCGGCCGGCGTCTTCCGCCATCACCGTGGCCACGGTGTGCCCACCCAGGGCGCGGGTGCGGAACATGCGGGTGATGGGCCAGGCGAGGTTGATGGCGCCGGGCTGGTACTCGGAGCCGTGGTCGGAGACGATGGCCACCAGAGTCTGGTCGCGCCGCTGGCTGCGCTCGACGGCGGCCAGGATGCGCCCCAGGCGGTGGTCGAGCCGCATCAAGCGGTGCACCAGGTTCTCGGGGTTGGGGTCGACGTGGTGCTGGTGGTCGATGGAGAAGAAGGCGCTCAAGTAGTCGTAGCGTTCCCCGGCCACCACGTCGGGCTCAAGGATTTTTTCGGCCAGGTGGGTGGCCAGGAATTCTTCGGCGAAGTCGGGGTAGTCCATGCCTTCCACCCGGCGAGTGAGGTGGGTGCGAATGATCTGCCAGGGGTCGGAGAGGCTGTGGCCGCCGAGGGTATAGGCGCGGGCCATGCCGGCCAAGTAGTCGCGCGGGGTGAGGCGGTAGAAGATCTGCGGAGTTTCGTAGCGGCGCCAGGGCTGGAAGGCGTCGGAGAAGAGGCTGACGCCGGCCTGGTCGAGCTCCCACAGGGCGCTGGTCTTGCGGCCGCGGCGCATGGCGAACTCGTAAGTGTCGCGGAAGCCGTCGAGGTGCGAGCGCAGGTAGCCGGTCTGGCGGCTGAAGGTCATGTGGCGCTTGACGACGCTGGGCTGGCCGGTGTCGATCACGCTCCAAGCCACCGCCGAGAGCGTCACCGTCCCCGACACCATGTTCTCGGCGCGCACCCCGCCTTGATAGAAGTAGCGGCGCAGGTTGGGCAGCAGGTCCTGCTGGCCGGTCTGCTGGCGGAAGAGCGCCATCGCCCGGCGGAAGCCTTCGGGGTCGGGAAGGCGGGCGAGCTTGGCCGGGTCGTCCGGGTCCATCAGCGCGTCCAGCAGCAGCGGGCTCAAGCCGTCCACCTTGATTTCAATCAAGCGCGGGCGCGGCGGCGGGGTTTGCTCGGGATCCGCGGCCAGGAGCGGGAGGGCGGCCACCAAGAAAAGGGATAGCAGGAGCAGAAGCCGGCGGTTCATTGGCTGGCCTCCGTGCGTCGTGTCCCGTTGCGGTCGAGCTCGGCCCGCAGAGCTCGGGTCTGTTCCAGGCAGGCGAGCTGCCACTCTGCTCGCCAGGGATCGCGCGGCTGGGCCGGGCAGCGGCTCAAACTGGTTTCGAGCGCGTCCAAGTCGCGGCGGAGCCGGGGCACCTGCCGCTCGAAGGCGGCGCGAAGCTTAGGGTCAGCGAAGGCCGCCTGCGCCACCTCTTGCAGCAGGGCCAGGTGGGCGTCCAACTCGGCCGGGGCGTCGCCGGCCGCTCCGCAGCCGGCGCGCTGCGCCTGCGCGAGCTGTTGGTGGCTGGCCTCGAGGAGTTCTCGCAGGAGCTCCAGGCGTTTCTTCGCAAACTTCTTCTGCTCTTCCGCCTGGCGGGCGCGCAGGCGCGACTCCACGCGGCTGACCTGTTCCTCGAAGGGCGCGCGCGCGTCGCCGGCGGCCACGCGCTCCCAGACGCGCCGGGTCAGAGCGGACACGGCGTCCAGCTCGGCCACGCGGCTCCCGGCGGGGAGTTGCAGCTGCTGGAAGTAGAGCTTGGCGTACAGCTCTTCCAGCAGCTCGGCCAACTCTTTTCGATCGACCGGCTCCTCCGCGAGGAAGAAGCGCAGGGGCGGCTCGAGGGCGGCGAGCGCGCCGTAATCGTCGAGCGACTGGGCGGCGCGGTCGTCGAGGACGACCTGCTGCTGCCAGGTGCGGAGGCGGCGGGCCAGCTCGAGGTCGCGGGCCGCGGGGTCGAGCCCCGGCGGCACCCGCAGCCGCTCGGCCATCTTCCCGCGGACCTCTTCCACCGCGCGGCAGAGCGCGCGGGCGTCGCGGGCGAGCAGGCTCTCGTACTGGAGGTGGGCCAGACGCTCTTCCACCTCGCCGGGCTTGATGAGCGGGTTCAGCACCCGCTGGTCGGCCCGCTCGAGCAGCGGGGCGCGCCGCTCCGGGTCGAAATAGAGTCCCGCCTCCAGCGCCACTCGCAGCTCCTCGATGCCGAGCCGCGAGCTCTTGTCGGTGAGCAGCGTGAAGCCCTTCTTGTTCGCCGCCCAGCTCACCACGCGGTAGGGAATCCGCTCGAAGGAGAGCGAGCCGGTGGTGATGGAGAGCCAGTTCTTGATGAGCACCATCAGCTGCTGGGTGCTCTCGCGGGTGCGCGGGTTCGAGGGGGCGAAGAAATCGATGGCGATGATGGGCCGCAGGGCGAGGTGCGTCTGGAAGGTGTAGACCGCGAGCGGAATCAACTCGTCGGGATGCGCGCGCGCCAGCGCCTGCACCCGCGGATCGGTGTGCGGGTTGGTGCGGAGGTCGAAGGGATTGGCGACGCGCCACCACTCGGGGTCGGCCTCGAGGCCGAGCTGCGGGTCGTAGTAGAGCACGCCCCCCAGCGGAAAAGCGGCGCCGTTTTCGGAGAAGCGGTAGATGGGCTGGTAGCGCAGGCCGTGCTCGTTGGCGGCGCTTTGCAGCCAGGACGAGGTCTTGCCCAGCTGCCGGCGGACGTCGCTTTCGTAGTTGTAGACCAGTTCCAGCGAGTCGGCGTGCTGCACCCAGCGGCCGAAGAACGACCGGTTGCGCAGCAGGTGGAAGCGCAGGTCGTTGACCGTCTCCAGCCAGGCCGGCTGGCCCTCCCCGGTGTAGCCGACGTCCATCAGCCATTGCAGCGCCACGTACGTGCGCTGGAAATTCCGCTCGCGGCGGTCCTTGCGCCGCGTCTCGTGGGCGCGGAAGACGAACTGCGCCGGGTTGAAGACGTCCGCCCAGGCCAGTCCGCGGCGCACGCCCATCCACACGCCGTGCACGCGCGAGGCCCGGCCGAGACTGGCGAGGTGAACCACCGGGCCGGGCACGAGCAGGTCGGCTTGCTCGGGGGATTCGCGAATCTCCGCCAGGCGCTGGTCGAGCCGGGCCAATTCCGCGGCCGAGGCGCGCGGCGCCCCCACCGGGATCGGCAGGGTCGAGCGCAGCGTGCGGCGCCAGCCGGCCGCCGACGGTCCGAAACTCCACAGCGCCATCCACTGGCCGGGGTCGTCTTCGCCCAGGGCGGGATCGAAAGCCAGGCTGGCCAGGGGATGGAAGTGAATCGTGCCCTCGCGTGGGCCTTCGCTGCCCACGGTCAGCAGCACGAGCTCGCGCCCGTTCCCGGTGAGCCCGTCGGGCGCGCAGCGGCAGACCTCGCGGCGGACGACGACGCGGGTTTCCTCCGGCGAGAGGAGGCGGCCGAGGAGCGGGGAGTCTGACGGGGAGTCCGGGAGTCCAGCGGCGGGGAGAGAAACCAGCAAAGCCAGGGCCAGCGCCAGCAGCCGTCGGGGAGTGCCTGGTGTCGTCGGGGCGCTTCGCATCACCGGCCGCTCATCGTGCTTGAAGTTGCCCTCCCCTTTCTTGCCTAGTTGCCGGAAACCGTTGTGGGGTTCGTCGCCGGCGCCGCTTCGTTCGCCGCTCCGCCCGAGGCGGATGCGCCTTGGGCGCACAGGCGCGCCGCCGGCTGCCGGGCC
>MEKM01000143.1 GCA_001766965.1 Acidobacteria bacterium RIFCSPHIGHO2_01_FULL_67_28
CTTTCGCGCCCTGGCCCCACTTGAGCTCGACCGCCTTCACGCCCAGCTTCTCGAGGGCGTACTCCTGCACGCCCAGCTTGGTGTCCTCGACGTTGGCCTGAAGGATGACTTCGCCGTAGCCGTCCTCCTGCCACTCGCGGAAGCATTGGACGCGCCACTCGAGCTCGGGGCTCGAAAGCAGGCGGCCGTCGGTGAGCTGCGACTGCGGATCCATGCCGCAGACGTTTTCTCCGATGGTCAGGCAGGTGCCGGTGATGGCGGCGCCCGCCGCCAGGCTCTCCCAGTTGTTCTTGGCCACGTTGGTCGAGCCCATGGCGGCCAGGATGAAGGGCAGCCGCGAGCGGATGCCGGGGGCGCGGCCGATGGTGACTTCGAGGTTCACGTTCGGGAAGAGCGCCTTGTTCGAGTCAGCCTCGATTCCCCAGGCGCCGGTGGCCCGGCCCAGGATGGTGAAGTGGGAGAGGTCGATCGGGTAGTCCTTGGCCGAGGCGGTGGTGATGATCCCGAAGGGCTGCGGGTAGATCATCTCCGGGCCGCGGTAGGCCGACTTGCCGATCTCGCACATCCCGATGCAGCCGTCCACGCAGGTAGTGCACATCCCGCTGAAGGGGCTGATCGAGTCTTCGGTGCGGTTCTTGGTCAGCGTAGCCGCCGACGCGTTCAGTCGCGAGTACGTCATGGGACCTCTCCTTTTACTTCGGGCTCTCCGGGGGTTTCACTGCCGGCCAAACCAAATCCTGCCGCAGCGGCCCGGCCAGCTCGCAGGCCACGCAGGGGTCGAGGAAGCACATGGCGTGGTCGTGGTAGTCGAGGCAGGCCGGGGCGAAATTCAGGCAGCCGCTGCAGAGCGTCGTCTCCGCCTCCGCCCCGTGGCAGCGCAGCTCGCACACCGGGCAGATGTACATGCAGGCACCGCACTGCCGGCAGATGTCCGACTGCGGGCGGAAGGGCGCCATCACCTTGCGGCGGTTTCCCCGGTAGGCGAAGCCGATGGCCCCGGCCATCATCTGCTCGCGGCAGATGCGCACGCACTTGCCGCACTGGATGCAGTCTTCGAACTCCGGCGTGAGACGCACCCGGGTGACCCCGTAGCGGCTGGCCAGGTCCTGGATGGTCTTCGACTGCGGCGTGGTGGCGACGTAGAGCTCGAGCAGCAATTGCCGGGCCCGCTCCACGCGGGCCGAGTGGGTCTGCACCACCAAGCCGTCGTCGGCCGGGAGCGTGCAGGCGGCCTGGAGCTTCGACCGCGGGCCGTTCGTCACTTCCACGAGGCACAGCCGGCAGGCGCCGTAGGGCGTGAGCCCGTCGTCGTGGCAGAGCGTGGGAATGGGGAGGCCGAGGAAGCGCGCCGCTTCGAGCACGGTGGTGCCGCGCTCGACCTCGACCTCGATGCCGTTGATGGTCAGCTTCGGCATTCGCTCCTCACGTCACCAGCACCGCCTTGGGCTGGCAGACTTCGAGACACGCCCCGCACTTGATGCACTTGGCGGCGTCAATCGTGTGCGCGGCTTTCTTCTCGCCCAGGATGGCTTCCGTGGTGCAGACGTGCACGCAGGCATGGCAGCCGTCGCAGAGCGTGGGCTCGATCGAGTAAGTAATGAGCTGCTTGCAGACCTTGGCGGGGCAGCGGCGCTCGCGCACGTGGGCCAGGTATTCGTCGCGGAAGTAGCGCAGGGTAGTGAGCACGGGGTTGGGGGCGGTCTGGCCGAGGCCGCAGAGTGAGGTCTCCCGCACCATCCAGCCCAGGTCTTCGAGCAGCTTCAGGTCGTCCTCCGCGCCCTGGCCCTGGGAGATGCGGGTGAGAATCTCGCGCATCCGCTGCGTGCCCTTGCGGCAAGGGAAACACTTCCCGCAGGACTCTTCCTCGAGGAACTCCATGAAGTAGCGGGCGACGTCCACCATGCAGTTGGTCTCGTCCATCACCACCATGCCGCCCGAGCCCATCATCGAGCCGGCTTCGGTGAGCGCCTCGTAGTCGATGGGGAGGTCGATCAGGCTGGCGGGGATGCAGCCGCCCGAGGGGCCGCCGATCTGCACCGCCTTGAGGGCGCGGCCGTTGGGGATGCCGCCGCCGATTTTGTAAATCATCTCCCGCAGGGTGATCCCCATGGGCACTTCGACCAGGCCGGTGTTGTTGATCTTGCCCACGAGCGAAAAAACCATCGTGCCCTTGCTGCCGGTGGTACCGATGGCGGCGTACCACTCCGGCCCGCGGTTCACGATGACCGGCACGCTCGCCCAGGTCTTGACGTTGTTGATGACGGTGGGCTTGCCCCACAGGCCTTTTTGCGCCGGGAAGGGCGGGCGCGGCAGCGGCTCGCCCACGTGGCCTTCGATGGAGGCGATGAGCGCGGTCTCTTCCCCGCAAACAAAGGCGCCGGCGCCCTGCACGAGGCGGATGCGGAAGTCGAGCCCGGAACCCAGGATGCTCTCCCCCAGCAGCCCGCACTCCTCGGCCTGGGCCAAGGCGACGCGGAAGTGTTCGACCGCCAGCGGGTACTCCGCCCGCACGTAGATGTAGCCTTCGCGGGCGCCCAGGGCGAAGGCGCCGATAATCATCCCCTCGATGACGCTGTGGGGGTTGCCCTCGAGGAGGCTGCGGTCCATGAAGGCGCCAGGGTCGCCTTCGTCGGCGTTGCAGATAAGGTACTTCGGCGTGGCCGGCTGCGCCCGCATCACCTCCCACTTCTTGCCGGTGGGGAAGCCGGCGCCGCCGCGCCCGCGCAGCCCGGCGCGCTTGACCCAGTCCACCACCTGCTCGGGCGTGGACCCGGTGAGCGCCTTGCCCAGCGCCGCATAGCCGCCCACGCCCAGGTAGTCGTCAATGTTCTTCGGGTCGATGCGGCCGTTGTTGCCGAAGAGCACGCGCTGCTGGAAGCGGTAGAAGGGCACGTCCTCTTCCCGCTGGACGCGCTCGCCGCTCGTCGGGTCGCGATAGAGCAGCCGCTCCACCGGGCGGCGGCCGTTCGAGACGCTGGCCACGATCTCCTTGGCGTCGCGCGCCGCCACCTGGTTGTAGAAGGTTCCCTCCGGCCAGGTGAGCATCACCGGGCCCTTCTCGCAGAAACCGTGGCAGCCGGTGCTCTTGAGCTCGACCGCCCCTTCGAGCCCGGCGCGCTCGAGCGACTCGCGCAGCGCCGCCAGCACTTCCGGCGCGCCCGAAGCGGTGCAGCCGCTCCCGGCGCAGAGGGCCAGGCAGGGCTTGGCCGGGTCGCGCGCCCCGACACACGCGGCGCGGCGCGCTTCCAAGTCCTCGAGCGATTGGAGTCTCGGCATCGCCTCGCCCTAGTCGGCCGCCTGCGCCTGCTCCTTGCGGCGGTACTTCTTGAGCAGGCCGGGCACTTTGGCCTGGGTCAGGTGGGGATAGGTGTTCGCGTCCACGCGGGCCACCGGCGCCAGCCCGCAACAGCCCATGCAGCGCACGGTGCGGAGGGTGAATTCGAAGTCTGCGGTCGTGCCCGGCGTCCCGAGCCTCAAGTCCCGCAGCAGGCGGTCGAGCACGCGCGGGGCCCCGCGCACGTGGCAGGCGGTGCCGAGGCAGACTTGCACCAGGTGCCGGCCCACCGGCTCCAGGCTGAAGCAGTTGTAGAAAGTGGCGACGTGGAAAACTTCACTAAGCGGCACACGCAGGTGCCCGGCCACCTCGCGCAGCGCCGGCTCGGGCAGGTAATGGAACTGGTCTTGGATTTCTTGGAGTACGGGGATAAGGCTGTCGGGCCGGTCGGGCCAGTCGCGCAGGAGCTCCTGCAGGTTCGGGGTTTCGCCCATCCGTTCGCCTCCCCGCTACTCGTAGCCGAAAACCGGCGGGTGCAGCACGTCTTCGCTCTCGACCACGTGCTTCTCCCCGCAGTCGGCGCACTTGTCGACCACCATCGGCCAGGCCACCCCGCTCAACGGGGTGTAGCTCAACAGCGGCACCGGCAGCTTGGTTTTCGGGCAGATGTACTTTCCAATCTCGTGTTCGACCGGCTTCGGTTTCGGCAGTCCCATAACGTACCCTCCCCCTCCCCAAGCGAAAGCAACTCCCCGGCCAAAGGAGCCTGCCGGGAAGATGATCGGCGTGTTCCAGCAACTTCTTTTCCGCCAAAGGGTTGCACGCCGGGGCGGGAGGAAGATGTTAGTAAAGGACAGGTCAGTCGCTTATTTTGAACTGTGTGTCATCCCCCAAATGCTGCTGCCCCGGCAACCACCGGCCAATTTGTCGGAACGGGGGGTAGATGGGGTGCTGCCGTGACAGTTTGTCCCCGGCAACTTGACATCTATGCACCTCGCTCGCACAATGAGCCGCTTTTTCGACCGGCGGACCCGGAAGGAGCCACCCTCATGAGCGGCCCGGCCTTCAACCCGTTCGCGGTAAACCCGCTCAGGGTAAATCCCCGCGAGATTACCGAGCGGAACTTCACCCGCGCCGCCGAGCGGCTCGGGTTGAACGCCGAGCAGCAGTTGATGCTGAAGACGCCCTTCCGCGAAGTGAAGGTCGAAGTCCCGGTGCGGATGGACGACGGCTCGCTCAAGGTCTTCCTCGGCTTCCGCATCCAGCACAGCGGCGTGCGGGGGCCGGCCAAGGGCGGGCTGCGCTACCACCCGGCGGTGGACGCCGACGAAGTCCGGGCCCTGGCCGAGGCCATGACCTGGAAGACGGCGGTGGTGAACATCCCCTTCGGGGGCGCCAAGGGCGGGATCGCCTGCGACCCGACGAAGATGTCGCGGGCCGAGGTCGAGCGCATCACCCGCAAGTTCGTGGCGCGCATCCACCTGCTCATCGGGCCCTACCGGGACGTGCCCGCCCCCGACGTCAACACCAACGCCCAGGTGATGAGCTGGGTTTTCGACGAGTACAGCTCGCGCCACGGCTACTCGCCCGCCTGCGTCACCGGCAAGCCCATCGAGCTCGGCGGCTCGCTCGGCCGCGAGCAGGCCACCGGGCGCGGCGTCCTCTTCGTCCTGGCCGATCACCTGAAAGACCTGGGCAAGCCCCTCAAGGCCCAGAAGGTCGTCATCCAGGGCTTCGGCAACGTGGGCTCGAACGCGGCGCTGCTGCTGGCCGAGCAGGGCGCCGACATCGTCGCCGTCAGCGACGTCTACGGCGGCGTCGTCAGCAAGAATCAGAAGGGCCTAGCGGTGAAGGAGCTCGCCGCGCACGTGAAGCAGACCGGCTCGGTAGGGAAGTTCCCCGGCACCGAACCGGTCTCGAACGAAGATTTGCTCACGCTCGATTGCGACATCCTCATCCCCGCCGCCCTCGAATGCGTCCTGCACAAAGACAACGCTCCGAAGGTGAAAGCCAAAATCATCGCCGAAGCTGCGAACCTCCCCACCACGCCCGAAGCCGACGACGTCTTCGCCAAGCGCGGCGTCACTGTCCTGCCCGACATCCTCACCAACGCCGGCGGCGTGACCGTCAG
>MEKM01000144.1 GCA_001766965.1 Acidobacteria bacterium RIFCSPHIGHO2_01_FULL_67_28
CCCTTCGGGAGCCGATGCGTTCCGCGTTCAGAATGCATTCGAACGCCCCACCAGCGCCCTGCGGGCGCTCGACAGACAAGAATGTCTGTCCCACCAAGAAAAACAGGATGGCGGCCTGGTTCGGCAGGGCTCACCACAAGTAAAGCCGCCGCTGCAGGCCGACGGCGAAGGCACGGCCTTCGTCGCCGCTACCAACCTCCTACCATTTTTTCCCTTTAGGTGGTTCTGCCACAGAAAACGGCAAACCATCTGGATCCGCGTAGAGGGCGAGGCGGCCGAACTCTTCTTTCTTGGGCGGGTGCAGGCAGGCGACCTTGTTCGCTTGCATGTGCTTGTGGAAGGCGTCGAGGTCTTCTACCACGAACCCCAGGTGGCAGGAGCCGGCCGGAGCGGTGCCTTCGCTGGCGGGCATGGGGTTGATGGCGTCGCCCGGATGCAGGGCGAGGATGGAGCCGTCGTTCGAGAACTCGGTCCAGTGCGGGGTCTCGTACTTGAGCGGCATGCCGAGGACGTCGCGGTAGAAGGCGACCGAGCGCTTCATATCCGAGACAAAGACGATGGCGTAGTCCAATTTCTTCATAGCCAGCCTCAGGGGCTAAAGCCCCGCTATTTTCTCCCTCGATCGGCACGGCTGAAGCCGTGCCCTTCCCCTTGTGCTCCTGCCTCGTGCTCCGGCCCGCTCCCCTGGGGTGGGCCGTATTGTACCGCAAGCTGCAAGAATCCGTGACTCGTGACTCGTGGCGGACATTCGCAAGCGACTAGTCACGAGTTACTGGTCGGTTGTGCCGGCGACGACGGCTTCGGCCTGTTCCTCTTCAATGACCGCAGCACAAGCGGAAACGCGGTCCCCCTCGTCGAGCTTGAGCAGGCGCACGCCCTGGGTGGAGCGGCCCATGGCGCGGATCTGCTTGGTGGGCACGCGGATGATCTTGCCCTGCTGGGTGACGATCATGGCGTCGGCGTCCTTCGGGACGCGCGCCACCGCCGCCACCGGGCCGTTCTTGGCCGTCACTTTGATGTTGATCACGCCCTTGCCGCCGCGCGACTGCAGCCGGTACTCGGCCACTTCCACGCGCTTGCCGTAGCCGAGCTCGGTGGCGGTGAGGATGAGGTCGGGCAAAGCTTTCTTCAAAACGTCGTCCGGGACGTCGTCGAGCGTGGCCGGCTCTTTCTTCCCCGCCTTCTTGATGATGTCCCAGTCGGGGGCGATGGCGGCCATGGCGACGATGTAGTCGGGCTTGCGCCCTTTCTTCCCCTGGGTGTCGAGGTTCATCCCGCGCACGCCGTAGGCCTGGCGGCCCATGGAGCGCACGTCGGTCTCGCGGAAGAAGATGGCGAGGCCGTTGTGGCTGGCGAGGAAAATCATGTGGCGGCCGTCGGTGAGCTTGGCCTCGACCAGCTCGTCGTTCTGCTCCAGGTTGATGGCATAGATGCCGGTGGAGCGCGGGTTGGCGAACTGGCTCAACTCCGTCTTCTTCACCGTGCCGTTGCGCGTGGCGAAGAAGACGAAGCGGTTCGCCTCTTCGAGCGACTTCACCGCGAGGCACGCCGCCACCTGCTCGCCCTGTTCGAGCTTTACCAGGTTCGTTACTGCCTTGCCCCGCGAGGCCCAGCCCGCTTCGGGGATGTCCCAGACCCGCAGCCAGTAGACCTTGCCGCTGGTGGTGAAGACGAGCAGATACCCGTGCGTGCCGGCGACGAAGAGGTGCTCGACAAAATCGTCTTCCCGCGCCTTGAGCGCCATCCGCCCCTTGCCGCCGCGCCCTTGGCCGCGGTAGGCCTCGACCGGCGTGCGCTTCAGGTAGCCCGAGTGCGTCAGCGTGACGATGACTTCTTCGTCCGGCACCAGGTCTTCCAGCTGAATCTCCTCCACCTGTCCGACAATCTGCGTACGGCGCTCGTCGCCGAAGCGCTTCTGGACGTCGCGCAGCTCTTCGGTGATGACGTGGCGGAGCTTGGCGTCGGAGGCGAGGATTTCTTCGAGCCCCTTGATGCGCGCCTGGATTTCTTTCAACTCTTCAAGAACTTTCTCGCGCTCGAGCTGCGTCAGCCGGTGGAGTTGCAGGTCGAGGATGGCCTGGGCCTGGACGTCGGAGAAGTCCCAGCGCTTGATCAGCCCGGCCTTGGCCTCGGCCGGGCTCTTCGAGGCGCGGATGAGCTTGATGATGGCGTCGAGGTGGTCGAGCGCCTTCTTGAAGCCGAGCAGGATGTGCTCGCGCTGGCGCGCCTTGGCCAGCTCGAACTGCGTGCGCCGGCGGACGACTTCGACGCGGTGGTTGATGAAGAGCTGCAAGGCCTCGATGAGGCCGAGTTCCCGCGGCTGGCCGTTCACAATCGCCAGAAGAATCATCCCGAACGAGACCTGCATCTGCGTGTGCTTGTGGAGGTTGTTGAGGATGATTTCCGGCTGCTCGCCGCGCTTGAGCTCGAGCACGACGCGCATGCCTTCGCGGTCGGATTCGTCGCGGATGTCGGCGACGCCCTCCAGTTTTTTCTCGTTCACCAACTCGGCCATCTTTTCGATCAGCCTGGCCTTGTTCACCTGGTAAGGAATCTCGGTGATGACGATGTTCTGCTTGTCGCGCGCCGCCTCTTCCACGGCGGCCTTGGCGCGCACGTTGAAGGAGCCGCGGCCGGTCTTGTAGGCCGCCTCAATGCCCTCCTTGCCGTGAATAAACCCGCCGGTGGGGAAGTCGGGCCCGGGGACGAGCGCCATCACTTCCTTGAGCGTGGCCGCCGGCTTGCGGATGAGGAGCGTGCAGGCGTCCAAGATTTCCGTCAGGTTGTGCGGCGGGATGTTGGTGGCCATGCCCACGGCGATGCCGGCCGAGCCGTTGACGAGCAGGTTCGGGAACTTCGCCGGCATCACCAAAGGCTCTTGCGTGGTGTCGTCGAAGTTGGGCGTGAAGTCGACCGTCTCCTTGTCAATGTCGGCCAGCAGCTCCATGGCGATCGGCGCCAGGCGGCACTCGGTGTAGCGGTAGGCGGCGGGCGGGTCGCCGTCCACCGAGCCGAAGTTCCCCTGGCCGTCGATCAGCGGGTAGCGCATGTTGAAATCCTGGGCCATGCGCACCAGGGCGTCGTAGACGGGGATGTCGCCGTGGGGGTGGAATTTCTTCAGCACCTCGCCGACCACGCCGGCGCACTTCGAGTGCTTCCGCCCGGGCACGAGGTTCATCTCGTGCATGGCGTAGAGGATGCGGCGGTGGACCGGCTTCAGGCCGTCGCGCCCGTCGGGGAGCGCCCGCCCGATGATTACGCTCATGGCGTAATCCATGTAGCTGCGCCGCATCTCCTGCTCGATGTCCACCGGAATAAACGGCGGCGCGGCGGGCGGCTGCGGCGCTACGGGTTCTTTCCCTTCCGTCGGCATCTACACGGTTCTCCCGGTTGAATTGAACGAGCTGTGAGGGTGCGCCACTAGATATCGAGGTTCTTCACGTCGAGGGCGTTCTCCTCGATGAACTTGCGGCGGACTTCGACGTCCTCACCCATCAGAGTGGAGAAGATCTCTTCCGCCACGGGCTCGTCTTCGAGCTTCACCTGGCGGAGCGTCCGGGTCTCGGCGTTCATGGTGGTCTCCCAGAGCTGCTCGGGGTTCATCTCGCCCAGGCCCTTGAAGCGGGTGATGGCCAGGCTCTTCTTGCCCTGCTCGACGAGGTATTCGAGCAGCTCGCCGGCGGTGGCCTTCTCGAGCTTCGAGCCGTTGGAGGTGACGGTGAAAGGCGGCTTGGAGTGCGCCTCGAGTTTCCCGGCCAGCTCGGCGGCGCGCTTGAATTCGGGGAGCGACGCCAGCGCCCAGTTCACCCGCGCCTCCGTCCCCATGCCGTTCACGACCACGAGCTCCCGCAACGAGTGCTCCTCGTCGTACTCGTGCTTGGTCTTGAAGCCCAGCTTGTCGAGGCGCTTTTCGAGCTTCTCCAGCTTGGCCTTGGTGCGGAAGTCGTCCTTCTTTTCGAGCTCGCCTTCGGCCAGGGCTTCGGCCAGGCGCGCATCGCCGACGCGCCGCTCGAGCTTGTCGAGCATCTGCCCGTACTCCATCTGCTGGAGCAGGAACTTCGAGAGCTCGGCGCCCTCGAGCACGCGGCCGTTGCCGAGCTTGACCGACTGCTCCTCGGTGGCGCTGGCCATCAGCCGCCGCTGGAACTCGCGCTCGTCGTAGATGTACTCCTCGCGCTTGCCCTTCTTGATGCGGTAGAGCGGGGCCTGCGCGATAAAGACGTGCCCGCGCTTGATCAGCTCCTTCATCTGCCGGAAGAAGAAGGTCAGCAGCAGCGTGCGGATGTGCGAGCCGTCCACGTCGGCGTCCGTCATGAGAATCACTTTGTGATAGCGGAGCTTGGCCGGGTCGAAGTCGTCCTTGCCGATGCCGGTGCCGAGCGCGGTGATCATGGCGCGGATTTCTTCGTGCGCGAGCATCTTGTCGGGGCGGGCCTTTTCGACGTTGAGGATTTTGCCCTTGAGCGGCAGGATGGCCTGGTAGCGGCGGTCGCGGCCCTGCTTGGCGGAGCCGCCGGCCGAGGGGCCTTCCACCAGGAAGATTTCGCAGCGGGCAGGGTCGCGCTCCTGGCAGTCGGCCAGCAACCCCGGCAGCGACATCCCTTCCAGCGCCCCCTTGCGCCGCACCAGCTCGCGCGCCTTGCGCGCCGCTTCGCGCGCCCGCATGGCCTCGATGGACTTGGCGATGATTTTGCGCGCGACCGACGGGTTCTTGTCGAAGTAGGCGGAAAGCTTCTCGTTCAGGAAGGCTTCGACCAGGCCTTTGATGTCGCTGTTGAGCTTCCCCTTGGTCTGGCCTTCGAACTGCGGCTGGGGCAGGCGCACGCTCACCACCGCCGTCAGGCCTTCGCGGACGTCGTCCTGCGAGAGACCTTCGACCTCGCCTCCCTTGTCCTCTTTCACCAGCCCGAGCGACTTGGCGTAGCGGTTGAGCGTGCGGGTCAAGGCGGAGCGGAAGCCGGAGAGGTGCGTGCCGCCGTCCACAGTGTTGATGGTGTTGGCGAAGGTGAAGAGGTTCTCGGTGTAGCCGTCGTTGTACTGGATGCCGATTTCCAGCTCGAGCGTCCCGGCCTTGCCGCCCATGTTGCGCTCGCCTTCCATGTAGATAGGCTCTTCGTGCAGGACGGTCTTTTTCTTGTTGATGAGCCGGACGAATTCGGCGATGCCGCCCTCGTACTTGAACTCGGCCTTCTTATTGGAGCGCTCGTCGGCCAGCGTGATCTCCAGGCCCTTGTTG
>MEKM01000145.1 GCA_001766965.1 Acidobacteria bacterium RIFCSPHIGHO2_01_FULL_67_28
GCACGGGAACTTTCTTCGCCGCCGCCAGCTCCGCGAACTCGTAGCCCTGCTGGCCGCCGTAAAGAATGGGCTTGACTCCGGTCTTCGCGCTCAAAGCGAGCGCTCGCTCGACTTCCTTGGTGAGGTTGGCGGGGATGAGCACCGGCCAGTTGGCGGCCTGCGCCTGCCGGACGGGCTCGAGTGCCCGGTCGTAGCTCGGCCGCTCGCGGCCCTTGGGGTCGGACTCGTAGAGCGCCCAGGCCTGCGCGTAGTTTTCGGTGTCGAGGTAGACTTGCTTGATGTAGGAAAGGACGCCCATCAGCGACCCGGGGAAACTCCAGAAGCCGCCCACGGGGCTGAAGTTCACCCGCAGCGCCGCCGGGGTCTTCACCACTAGGTCTTGCGGGCGCTCGCCCGCCAGGTTGATGAAGGCGGCCTGGCCGGGGAAGATGCCGCGGTCGGGCGAGGTGACCGCCGAGGTGAACCCGCCCTTGCGCCAGGTCTCCAGGCGCTTGTCGGAAAGCTGGAGGTTGTTGGCGGCGTTCTCCCAAGAGGTTGTTCCCGGGCGGTCCTCCGGCCCGCGCGCAATCGGCTGGCGCGCGGCCTGCTGGAGCGCCTCGCTCATGGAGGCTGCGCCGCCGCCCGGTGGCGCCGCCGCCGGCAGGCCCAACGTGGTGAGCGAGTCAATCAGGCCGGGGTAGACGGTCAACCCCTTGCCGTCGATCACCCAGGCTTCGGGCGGGACGGCGACGTCGGTCCCGACCGCGACGATGAGTCCGCGGGCGATGACCACCGTGCCGTTCTCTATGACTGGCCCCGACACGGTCACGATGCGGGCGCCGCGGATGGCGAAGTAGGGCGGCTCGGGCGGCCGCTGCGCCTGCGCCGCCAGCGGCGCCAGCGCGAGCAGCGCCACCAGCGTCAGCGCCAGCAGGGGACGAAGAGGATGCCGGGAGGGTTTCCAGAGAGGCATCGCAGACTCCTTAGGACAGGGTTTCCACGACGGGCTTGCGACTTAGCAAGACGAAGAATCTCCCCCGACGGGTACAGGTTTTTTTCGGCCGTCCGGCCTGCCTGCCGCAGGCAGGTTGCGGGCTTTCCGGGCGGGGAAGCGGGATGCTAGCGGCTGCCTGCGCCCCTGTCAAGCAGCCGGGTATCTTCCCCCTGCCC
Source organism: Acidobacteria bacterium RIFCSPHIGHO2_01_FULL_67_28 (assembly GCA_001766965.1). GTDB lineage: Bacteria > Acidobacteriota > Terriglobia > Acidiferrales > 2-02-FULL-67-57 > 2-02-FULL-67-57. The sequence goes on from MEKM01000145.1 coordinate 1,150, forward strand.
GGCATGCGTTCTGCGTTGGAAGACGCGTCGCGACGCATGGGAGACCCCTTCCCCAATGGGTCGTGGGTAGCGCGGGTTGGCCGTCTGGCCTGCCGGCAGGCAGGCCGCCTACCCGCGGCTCTTCTCAAAAACCGCAGGTAGCTCGCCCGTAACAGCGGGCTCGCAACCTGCGCTACCTGCTGGTGGGGCTACAATGGAACTCTATGAACCGGGCCGAGTTCGAGCGGCTGGTGGAACAGGCGCTGGCGGAGCTGCCGGGGCGCTACCGCGCCCTGCTCGAAAACATCGTCGTCATCGTCGAAGACCGCCCCCGCGGGCAGCGTCGCCGGGCGCCGGCCGATGAGGACTTGTTACTCGGCGAGTTCGTCGGCGTCCCCCGCACCGAGAAAAGCGTCTTCGAGCCCGGCCCGCCCGACCAGGTCTTTCTCTACCAGAAGAACATCGAGGCCGTCTGCCAGTCCGACCAGGAGATTCGGGAGCAGGTGCGTTTGACCGTGCTGCACGAGCTCGGCCACTACTTCGGCCTGGAAGAAGACGAGCTGGAGCATTTGTAGCGGCGGCTTTACTTGTGGTGAGCCCCGAGGCTTCGGGGCCGAACCACGCCGCCAGTCGGATGGCGAGGTAAACTCGCCGCTACACAACCCCCTGTCACCCCAAGCCCTGAATCAGGTCTGTCATCCCGAGGCCTTGATTCCCACGGGGGCCGAGGGACCTGCTTTTCCCAAGCAGATTCCTCGCCCCGATCCCGAAGGTTCGGGATTCGGGGCTCGGAATGACGGACTAGCCTAGGTCGCGGGCGAAGGCGGCGAAGCCCTTGATGACCCGGAAGCCGAGCTTGTAGTAGAGCTCGATGGCGGGCTTGTTCTCGGCGGTGACAGTAAGCGAGACGCCGCGGTAGCCGCCCGCCCCGAGGCGCGCCAGCACCGCTTCCATCAGCGCCCGGCCCAGCCCCTGGCCCTGCCGCGCCGGGGCCACGCAGACTTGCGTCACGTGGGCCACCCCGGCCGCCACCCGCGAAGTCAGCGCCGCCCCCAGCAGCCGCTCCGTCCCTTCCTCGACGGCCACGAGCGACGTCTCCGCCAGGAAAACCCCGCAGCCGGGGAAGATGACGATGTTCTTCAGGAAGCGCAGCGAGCCTGCACTGGTGCTGTACTGGTCGTTGATGCGGCTGTCGACGTGGCCGCGGTAGGCGTCCACGATGAGCGCGGCCATCGGCTGGAAGTAGCTGTCCTCCCAGGCGCGCAGAACAACTTTTTCCGGCAGGCTGGCCGCCCGCGGCGCCGACGGGCGCAGCTCTTTGTAGAGGAACACCCGGGGGAAGGAGCGGAAGTCGTGGGCGAGAAAGACCGGCGCCAGCGGCTCGGTGCCGCAGGGGATGATCTGCGCCTCCAGGCGTCGCAGGGTCGGCGAGCCTTCGAGCGCCGCCAGCGTGTGCTCGAGCAAAAGCGTGGCCACGCCCGCCGGCGTGCCCGCCGGCCGCTGGCGGCGAAACTCACGCAGGACGTAGAGCTCGCCGATGATTCCCTTGGTGTCGTCGAGAATGTGAAACGAGTAGCCGGCCACGCGGCCGTGGATGAGGGCGGCCACGCCGGGGAGCGTCCGCGCCTCCACGTGCTTGCGAATCATCTCGGCCGAGGGGCGATGGTCCCAATGGAGCTCTTCGGCCCAGAGGCGGCGCTCCTCTTCGAGCAGCGGAGCCAGCTCGCGGGCGCGCAACTGTCGCAGGTCGACCAGTTCGAAGGGCGAGAGTTGCGGCGCGACCGCCATGGCAGGACCTGCGCGGATTATAGCATTGGCAGAAACCGTTGTCGGTGGCGCAGACACTCCTGTTTACCCTGAGCGAAGTCGAAGGGTCTGCGCAGTCTCCCGAGATTCCGGGCAGACCCTTCGACCTGCTCAGGGCAAGCAAGAGTGTCTGCCCCACTAGTCAATTCTTGTTGCGTGCGGGAGGACTTCCGGGGACGATAGGCGGCGCAGAAGGAGGCGACGCCGATGGCCGACGACTTCTATCCCCCCGAGATCCGCCAGCTCCCCGAAGCCGACATCACCTTCCCCGGCGTGCGCGGCTGGCTGTTGCAGGGCGACCAAAGCTCGGTGCTCTTCGTGGACATCGCCGCCATCGGCCAGGTGCCGCCGCACGCCCACGGGGCGCAGTGGGGCGTGGTGCTCGCCGGCGAAATGGAGCTCACCATCGACGGCCAGACCCGCCGCTACCGCCCCGGCGACCACTACTACATCCCCGCCGGCACGGTGCACTCCGCCGTCTTCCAGACGCGCACTTTTGTGATTGACTTCTTTGCCGAGCGCGACCGCTACCAACCGAAGCGCTAGCGCCCCGCGCAGACAGGAGTGTCTGCGCCACTAAGACAATGGGCGTAGGGCGAACCTTCTAAAACAAACACAGTAGGACAGACATTCTTGTCTGTCCGTCCGTCAGCGCCGGCAGGTGAAGACCAGCGCCGGCGGCAGGTTCCGCAACACCACTTCCCGGGCCACGGTGGAGAAGTATTGGCGCAACAGCCGCGCTGCCGTGAAGCGCCTGATGCGCCCCTCATTGAGCTGCCAGTAGGCCAGCAGGCCGTGCAGGTACTGGTACTGGGTGAAGACACCGTGGGGGGCGAGGCGCTGGACCAGGCCGCCGAGCGCCGCCTGCCGCTGGCGGTCGAGCATGAACGTCAAGCCGAGCGAGGAGACGGCGGCGTCGAGCTGCCGGACGCCGCGGGCGGCGAGCTCTTCGCCCACGCATTCGGCCCCGGCGGAAATCACCACCAGCCGCGGGTCGGCCAGCTTCTGGCGCAGGTAGTCGCGGAAGCGCGGGCTGATTTCGAACGAGTAGAGCGTGGCCTGGCGGGGCAGGGCGTCGAGCAGGGCGCGGGTGATGGCGCCGGTTCCGGGGCCGAACTCGACCACCGTGCGGGCGCGGGCCAGCGGCAGCGGCGCCAGCATGGCGCGGATCAGGTAGCGCGAGCTGGGCGCGACCGCCGAGGTGGCCTGAAAGTTCGCCAGGGCCTCGGCGGAAAAAGTTTTCAGCTCCTGCGGCTCCACGTCTCCTCACTCCTGCCGTTGCAGGGTGCGCACCGCATAGGCGAATGCCGCCAGGGAAAATACCACAAAGGCGGCGGCTTCGAGCAGAATTCGCCAGGGGTCGCCCACGCCGATGGTCGCGAAGCGCAGGACGTCCACGTGCCAGGTGAGCGGATTCAGCTGGGCGGCGGCGCGGAACCAGCCCGGCAAAGGCTCGAGCGGGTAGAACATCGAGCTGGCGAAGAGAAAAACGAAATAGAAGACGTTCACCACCGTGTTGAACAAATCGTTGCGGCGGATCTTGAGGGCGAAAATGGCGAAGAAGAAAAACCAGCCCGCCGCCCCGCCCACCACTGCCGCCAGCAAGAGCGGCAGCCGCTCGAGCTTGACCGGCACGTGCAACAGCAGCACGCCCAGGCCCACGGTGAGCGCGGCCTGGGCGACGGCCAGCAGCAGGTTGAACACCACCTTCCCCAGCAGAAATTGCGCCCGGCTCATCGGGTAGGTGAGCATCTCGTAGAAGATGCCGTTGTCGCGGTCGAAGAAGAATCCCCAGGCGGTGTTGGTGGCGATGCCGAAGCCGGCCATCCCCAGCACGCCGGCGAGGAAAAAGGCGGTGTAGTCCACCCCCAGCGCCGCCAGGGGCGAGCCGAAGGTGTAGTCCATCATCACCCCGAAGAGCAGGAAGTAGAGGAGCGGGTAGAAAAGGTCGAAGAACATCCAGACGAGGTTGGTGAAGCGGATTTTGCCTTCGCGGTAGAGCACCGCCAGCAGGGCCGCCATGTCAGCTCTTCGCCTCCGGCCCGCGCAGGAGCTCGATGAAGATGTCCTCCAGGCTGGCGCCCGAGACCTCCACCTTGAGCACGTGGCCCAGCCGGGCCAGGGCGCTCACCCGCTCGAGCACCTCCGCCTCTTCGGCTTTCAGGGCCAGCTCCACGGTGTTGTCCTCGATGTGCACGCGGACGGGCTGGAGGCGGGCCAGCTCGGCCTCGATGCGGGCCGGCAGCTGATCGAAGGTCATCGTGATTTCATAGAGCCCGCGGGAGAGGAGCTTCAGGGCGTAGAGGTCGCCCCGCGCCACTTCCTTGCCCTGGTTCATGATGAGGATGTCGTCGCAGAGCTCTTCGGCCTCGCTCAAGACCTGCGTGGTCAGGACGATGGTGCGGCCGCTGGCCGCCTCTTCCCGCAGGTAGCCCATCACCGCCCGCTTGAGGATCGGGTCCATCCCGGTGGAGAACTCGTCGAGGAAGACGACGGGCGTGTCCACCATAAAGACCTTGGCCACCTGCACGCGCCGGCGGAAGCCCCCGCTCAAGTCCTGCACTTTGCGGTCGGCCTCCGGCGTGAGGTGGAACTTCTCCATCACCACGGCGGCGCGGCGGCGGGCTTCGGCGGCGGCGAGGTAATGGAAGCGGGCATAGGTCAGCAGGTTGTCGCGCGCGGTGAGGAACATCTCCGCGGCGCTCTCCTGGATGACCATGGAGATGCGCCGGCGCACTTCGAGCGGCTGCGCCACCACGTCGCAGCCCAGCACCCGCGCCCGGCCGCTCGTCGGCCGCAAGAGCGTGGTCAAGATCTTGAGCAGGGTGGTCTTGCCGGCGCCGTTCGGGCCGAGCAGGCCGAAGATCTCCCCCCGGCGGACGGCGAAGCTCATCCCGTCCACGGCGCGCACCGGAGCGCCGCGCCCCGCCTTCGCGGGGTAAACCTTCACCAGCTCCTCGACCTGGAGGGCGTTCTCGTCTTGGCTCACGGCGGCCTCGGGGGTCCTGCCCGGGGGAAACCGCTAAAGAGCGGCTTGCGCTTGCCCGACTGTGGTAACATGCCGGCGATTCTACGCCCGCCGGAGGGCTCGCGAAGCTGTGGCCACGCCTCGTTACGGACGCCGACGCGAGCGGGGCCTGTGGGTGGCCATCGGGAATCTGCTCAACGAGCTGCGCTACCCCACCACGCTGCGCGGCAAGATTATAGTCGGAACCCTGGCGGCGCTCATCTTCTCTTTTCTTAGCCTGGCGCTGGTGGCCGCCCTGCTGCTGTCGCGGGCCCTGTTCCCCTTGCAGACCGGGGAAACCATCGACCCCACCAGCTTCCTCGGCAACGTCGAGTCGCTGGAATTCATTACTCCCGACGGCAACTCGCACAGTGGCTGGTTCTTCCCCGGGCTGCGCGGCGCTCCGGTGGTGGTCATCTGCCACGGCTACCGCTCCAGCCGGTCGGAGATCCTGACGCTGGCCACCTCGCTCCAGCAGCACCGCTACAACGTCTTCGCCTTCAATTTCGCCGGCCACGGCGAGAGCCCCGTCGGCTACACCACCTTGGGGCACAAGGAGACCGCGGAGCTCGTGGCCGCCCTGGAGATGCTCGCCGCGCGCGACGACATCGACACCAACCGGATGGGCGTCTGGGGGTATTCGCTGGGCGCCTACACCGCCCTGAACGCCGCCCAGCAGTTTCCCCGGGTGAAGGCGGTGGCCATGGACTCGATCTATCCCCGCCCGGACGACCTGCTGCGGCGGGAGCTCGCCCGGGGCGGCGGCGGCGGCATTCCTCTGGTCACCACTCTCACCGTGCTGGAGTTCCACGTCTTCAGCCTTTTCACCGGCAGCAGCCCCGACCCGGTCGAGGGACTCCCGCGCACCGGCGGCCTGCCGAAGCTCTTCGTCGTCGGCGACGACGCCCCCGCCCTGGCCGAGTACACCCGCGAACTCTATCAGGAGGCGCCCGGGCCCAAGGAGCTGGTGCAACTGCCGCGCACCAACATGGCCCTGCTGGTCGAAGATGAGCGCCGCAACTACGAAAACCTGGTGGTCACCTTTTTCCTCCGCACCCTGCCGCTGGTCACCTCCGGCCCGTAAGCGGGCTGGCCCGGATGCCTCCTGAACGGAAAGACCTCCGCTGGCGGCATCGTTTCGAGTACGCCGCGGTCGTGGTTCTCTTTGCCGCGCTGCGCTGGCTGCCGCGGGCGCTGGCGCGGGCAGGCGGCGCCGCCGTGGCGCGACTCTTCTATTGGCTTCACCTCCGCTGGCGCCGCGTGGCCCGCGTCAACCTGCGCGTAGCGTTTCCCGAAAAATCAGAGGCCGAGCGCGAGCGCATCCTCCGGGCCGCCTTCCGGCAGTGGGGGTGGCTCGTGGCCGAGTTCGCCCGCTTCCCCCGGCACACGGTCGCGAGCATCGAAGATGTCATCGGCTACGACGGGCTGGAGAACTACGAGCAGGCGGCGGCGCGCGGCAAAGGCGTGCTCTATTTGACGGCGCACGTGGGGGCGTGGGAGTTGAGCTCCTTTGCCCATTCGCTGCACGGGTGCCCGCTCGCCTACGTGAACCGTCCGCTCGACAACCCCTTGGTGGATCGCCTGGTGAACCGCTACCGGTGCCTGGGCGGCAACCGCGCCATTGACCGCCGCCAGGCCGCTCGCGCCATCCTCGAAGAGCTGGCCCGCGGCGCCGCCGTTGGCATCCTGATGGACCAGAACGTGCTCGAGGGCGACGGCAACGTCTTCGCCGACTTCTTCGGCGTCCCCGCCAGCACCACCGCCGGCCTGGCCCGCATTGCCCTGCGCACCGACGCCGCGGTGGTGCCGGTGTTCGTGCTCTGGGATGAAGAGAAAGGGAAGTACCGGCTGCGCTTCGAGCCGGCCTTAGAGCTCACGCGCACGGGCGACACCGACCGCGACGTCCGGGAAAACACCGCCCGCTTCAACAAAGTGATTGAAGACGTCGTTTGCCGCTACCCCGACCAGTGGCTGTGGATCCACCGCCGCTGGTCCACTCGCCCCTCCGGCCAGCCGTCGCTGTACTAATCGGATCGGTCAGCGGCGGGGGAACTTCGGGTCGGCCAGGGCTTCCAGCAACTGCTTGGTGTGGCGCTCGGTGTGCGCCGAGATGAAAAGCAGCCACTGGTAGGCGTCCATCTTGCCCAGGGGCGAGTCGGCCGCGTGGGCGCGCAGGTCGGGCGTGTTCTTCAGGAACTCGAGGGTGCGGGCGCGCCGCTCGAGCAGGGCTTGGAGAGCCTTTTGCGGCGAGGCGAACTTACCGGCGGGGGCGACCGTCTCGGGCGCTTTGGCGGTGAAGGTGCGGTCGGCGACCAGGGCCAGGACCTTGTCGTCCAGGGCGCGCAGGTCGCGCGGCTCGTTGGACGCGGGGCTCTTCAGTACGCGGTCTTTGATGAGGCCCATCAGAAAATCTTCGCTAAGCGCCAGGTGCTCCACGATCTCGGCGGGGGACCAGCGGTCGGGCGAGGCCTTGAAGTTCCACTGCTTCTTCGAGAGCCCGGCGGTGGCGCCGACCAAGTAGGAGCGGCTCTGCTCCAGGTGTTTGACGCCGCGCTCGAGGTCTTCCTTGGCGAGCGCGGGGGCGACGCGCGTGTGGACCATCTCGAACACCCGGAACTCTTTGCCGTCCGGCCCGGGGCCCCACATCTCCAGCGTGTAGCGGTCGGGCCCGTCGAAGCGGTAGACCTCGCGGAACCAGGAGGGCTTGCCGGCCATCAGGTCGTCCACATCGCCGCGCATGATGCGCACCTTGCCCTGCCCGTCGCACTCGCCGGTCGCATAAAGCATCATGGTTCCGAAGCTGTCCTGCCAGGATTCGACGTACTTGTTCTTGAACTTGTCGTAGCCCACCGTGCCTTCGCCGGTGAAGGGCTGGC
>MEKM01000146.1 GCA_001766965.1 Acidobacteria bacterium RIFCSPHIGHO2_01_FULL_67_28
CACCAGCCGCCGGCCCTGCTCTTCCTCCGCAACCGGTTCGTCGAGCGCGAGCGCCGGGGTGTTCGGCCGAGGAGAATACTTGAAGGAGAAAACGCCGTCGCACTGCACTTCGTCGAGCAGCGTCAAGGTTTCCTCGAAGTCCGCCTCGGTCTCGCCCGGAAAGCCCACAATAATGTCGCTCGTAATGCTAATAGCACGCCGCGCGGCGCGAATCAACGCGATTTTCTCCAGGTACTGCTCGCGGGTGTACTCCCGCGCCATGCGGCCGAGCACCCGGGTCGAGCCCGACTGCACCGGCAGATGCACATGGTTGCACAGCGTGGGCCGCGACTCGATGGCCGCGACGATGTCGGCGGTGAAATCCCGCGGATGCGAAGTCGTGAAGCGCACGCGGCGAATCCCGGGAGCCTCACTGACCGCCGCCAGCAGCTCGGCGAAGCTCATCCGGCGCGGCGAGGGGTCGCGGTAGGAGTTGACGTTCTGTCCCAGGAGCTGAACCTCCGTGTAACCGGCGCCGGCCAGGCGGCGCGCTTCGGCCAAAATCGAGTCGCTCGTCCGGCTGCGCTCCGGCCCGCGCGTGAACGGCACCACGCAGTAGGCGCAAGCCTTGTCGCAGCCTTCGATGATGGTCAAGTAGGCGCGGAAAGGGTTGTCGCGGCGGGTGAACTCGGTCTCGAAAGCTTCGTCGTCGTACGCCAGCCCGCTGACCCGCTCCTGGCCGCTCCCGAGGCGCACCAGCAACTCGGGAAGCTTCCGGTAGCTGGCCGAGCCGCACACCAGGCTGACATAGGGGACCTGCGCGAAGATCTTTTCTCCTTCAAGCTGCGCCAGGCAGCCGAGCACCGCCACCCTCTTCTTGCCCGCCACGGCGTCCGCCTTGAAATGCCCGAGGCGCGAATAGACCTTGTGCTCGGCCTTGTCGCGGATGGCGCAGGTATTGAGCAGGACGAGGTCGGCGGCGTCGGACGAAGCGGCCGCCTGGTAGCCCTGCGCCAGGAGCTCGCCCGCGACTTTCTCCGAGTCGTGGACGTTCATCTGGCAGCCGAAGGTTTCGATGTAGAAAGTCTGTGGCTTCGCAATCCCGGCGCCCATCAGTCGCAGTCTAACACAGCCCCGCCGACCCCTCAAGGCGGGCCCGCGCACTTCCAAAACCTCCGGCGGGTCAAATTGACTGGCCTGCGGGGCTGTGCTACTTTTGACTGGAACCGCGCGGCGGCGGCAAACGTTTGGAAACGGAGGCGAATGGCGACGGCAACTTTCTGGGTCCTGCAAAGCGACCTGGCCCGGCTGCTCTTGCAAACCGGCTGGGTAGCACGCCTGGTTCTTCTCATTCTGGTGGGCTTTTCCATCCTCTCCTGGGCGGTCATCTACCGCAAGTACATGGCCATCCGGCGCGCCCGCGAGCACACCGACAAGTTCCTCGAGAGTTTCCGGGCGAGCGGGGGGCTGCCGGAAGCCCGGCCCCTTGTCAGCGCTTTCGCCGCCAGCCCGCTGGCGCAGGTCTATGCGGCCGGGATGAAAGAGGTGGAGGGCGCGCGCGGCGCAGCCGGGAAAAATCCGCATTTCCCGGCGGACTCCACCGCCGTGAGCGTGGCCTTGCAGGTAGCCTCGGCCGGCGAAATCGCCCAGCTTGAGCGCTGGATGAGCTTCCTCGCCACCACGGGCGCGGTCACGCCCTTCATCGGTCTGTTCGGCACGGTCTGGGGGATCATTGACGCCTTCATGGGACTGGGCGAGTCGGGCGCGACCACGCTGCGCGCCGTGGCCCCGGGCATCGCCGAAGCTCTCATCGCCACCGCCGCCGGCCTCTTCGCCGCCATCCCCGCCGTCATCGCCTACAACTACTTCCTCCACCAGGTGCGGCGCTTCGCCACGCGGATGGAGAATTTCACGCTGGAGTTTCTGGCCCGCCTCGAGAAGGCGGGCGCCTAGCCGGGAGGTCCCCCATGCAAGTCCCCAAACGCCATCCGCGCACGGCCAGCTCGCTCGCCGACATCAACATCACGCCCTTCGTGGACGTGGTGCTGGTGCTGCTCATCATCTTCATGCTGACGGCGCCCATCCTGCAGTCGGGGATCGAGGTGGAGCTGCCGAAGACGAAGACGGTGAAGGCCATCAACGAGGAGCGGCTGGTGGTGACCATCGACCGCAGCCAGCGGCTCTACCTCGGCAACGAGCTCATGAACATCAACGCCCTGGGCAAAGTCCTGCGGGCCAAGATGCCCGCGGGCCAACACTCGGTCTTCGTCCGCTGCGACGAGTCGGTGCCCTTCGGCACTTTCGCCACCGTGATGGACACCATCCGCCGCGCCGGCATCGAGAACATCAGCGTGGTGACCGAGCCGCTGCGCACCGCGGAGCGGCGCTCCTGACAAACAAATGGCGGTTGCGACCCTGAATTCGAACGAGAGCCTGACCAAGCCGCTGCTTGTCTCCGCCGGCGGCCACGCCCTGGTGCTGGTGTTTCTCCTCGCGAGCTTCCACCAGCACTTCCGGGGCGAGCCCTGGGGCGGGCCGGGCGGCGGCGCCATCCAGGTGTCGGTGGTGCGGAACCTGCCGGGCGTCCCCTTGCCGCGGCCGCCGGTTGTGGCTGAAGGGCGCGTGGCCACCGAGACGCCGGGCCTGCACCCCTCCCAGGAAAAGAAGGCGGAGCCGCAGCCGGAGGAGCGCGCCCAGGAAATCCCTCGCTTCGGCGAGGAGCCGCGCAAGCAGACGGCGCCGACCCGGAAGGAAGACCGCCCGACGTTTCTTTCCCCGGGAGCGATTCCCTCGTCGGGTGGCGGTCCCGTGGCCCTGCCCTACAGCTCATTCCAGATGGGTGGAGCCGAAGGTGGGATGAGCTTCGGCTCGGGCGGCGCCTTCGGGAGCCGCTACCCCTGGTACGTCGAAAGCGTGCGGCGTCGCATCAGCAGCAACTGGCTGTTGTCGACGGTTGACCCGTACGTCAAATGGGCCCCGCGCGCCGTGATCACTTTTGAAATCCTGCGCAACGGCACCATCGTCAACACCCAGGTGCTGCAATCGAGCGGGGTGGCGTCGGTCGACCGCTCGGCCCTGCGGGCCATCCACGATTCGTCGCCGCTCGAGCGCCTTCCCTCCGACTACACGGGCGAAGTCGTGGCGGTGGAGTTCTGGTTTGACTTCCGGCGGCCGGAAGGAAAGCCATGAGACGGCGTCTCCCCTTGGCGGTGGCGGCACTGGCGGCGGCAGCGCTGTTGCCGGTCTGTCTCGAGTCGCAGCAGGACTGGTTCCGCACCGGCACGGGCGTCGGCGTAGAGAAAGTGCGCCTGGCGGTTCCGGCCTTCGCCGCCCGCTCGGCCGAAGTACAAACGGCCGCCAGCGTCTTCTACGCCGTCCTCCGGGACGACCTGGAGGCAAGCGGCGTGGTCGACCTGGTGAGCCCGAGCTTCCAACCGTTGCAGGTCCCTTCCCTGCCCGGTGAATTGAACGCCGAAGCCTGGTTGCAGGCGCCGACCGGCGCCCACATGGTCGCCTACGGCAACGTGAGCTTCGCCGAGAATCAGCTGCTGGTGAGCGCCTGGCTGTCGGATGTGCGCAACCCCCAGGCGCCCCCCGTGCTCGCCAAGCGCTACCGGGGCGACCTGACCGAGGAGCAGGCCCGCCAGCTCGCCCACCAGTTCGCCGACGACATCATCGAGCGCTTGAGCGGCGGCGTCCCCGGCATCGCGCAAACTCAAATCGCCTTCGTCAGCGACCGCAGCGGCAACAAGGAAATCTGGGTAATGGACTACGACGGGCACGGCCAGCGGCAGATCACCCGCGAGGGGCTCATCTGCCTGACGCCGCGCTGGTCGCCCGACAAGAGCCGCCTGGCCTACACCGCGTTTGAGCGCGCGTCCGCCAGCTCCGAGGTGACCCGCACCGCCATCCACCTTTACTCGCTGGTGATGAACCGCCGGCTGGCGTTCCCCTACCTCGGGGGCACCACCACCACGCCGGCCTGGTCGCCCGACGGGCAGGAGCTGGCGCTCTCGTCCAGCCGCACTGGCGACCACGAAATCTACGTGGTGGCGAGCGACGGCGGGCGGCTGCGGCGGCTCACTTATTCCGCGGGCGTCGACATCTCGCCGGCGTGGAACCCGGTGACGGCAAAACAAATCGCTTTCGTGTCCGACCGCGGCGGGTCGCCGCAGATCTACCTGATGGACGCCGACGGCGCCAACGTGGAGCGGCTGACCACCGGCGAAGGCTACGCCGTCTCCCCCGCCTGGTCGCCCAACGGGCAGATGATCGCCTTCGCCTGGCAGCGGAACAACAGCAACTTCGACCTCTACGTGATGGACGTGGCCACCCGGCAGACCGTGCAGCTCACGCACGACGCCGGCCGCAACGAGCAGCCCACCTGGGCTCCCGACGGCCGCCACCTGGTGTTCCAGTCCACCCGCAGCGGGCGGAACCAGATCTGGATGATGCTGGCCGACGGCGTCGGCTTGCGGCAGCTGACCTTCGAGGGCTCGAACACCGCCCCCCACTGGTCACCGCGGTAGCCCCCGCCGATTTTGGTTGCAGAGTTTAGTGACGGTAGCTATGATGGGGCCACTTTTGGGAGATTCAGACCCTGGACGGAGGTGAGGGCATGGTGCTGCGTCGCGGATTGCGCTGGATCGGACTCCTGACGCTCCTGGTGTTGGTGGCGATGACGGGCTGCAAGAAGAAGCCCGTGGCCCCGCCGCCCACGCCTCCGCCCCCGCCGGCTCCGGCGGCGCCGACGGCAACGTTGCGGGCCACGCCGAGCGTCATCGAGCAGGGACAGTCCACTACGCTCTCCTGGAATTCGACCAACGCCACCGAGCTGCGTCTCGACCCTGGTCCCGGCTCGGTCGGGCCGCAGGGCTCGACCTCGGTGAGCCCCGACCGCTCGACCACCTACACGCTGCTGGCCACCGGCCCGGGCGGCCGGGCGGAAGCCAGCGCCCGGGTGACCGTCAACGCACCTCCGCCGCCTCCGCCGCCCGCGCGCATGTCGGCGGAAGAGGCGTTCGCCCGGCGGGTGCGGGACGCTTACTTCGATTTCGACAAATCCGACATCCGTCCCGACACCCGGGTGACCCTGACGCAGACAGCCGAGTTCTTGCGCGAGTACGGGAACGTGCGCGTGCTCCTCGAAGGCCACTGCGACGAACGCGGCTCCACCGAGTACAACCTCGGCCTGGGCGACCGCCGCGCCAACGCCACGCGCGACTTCCTGATCTCGCTCGGCATCGCCGGCGACCGGATGCAGATGGTCAGCTACGGCAAGGAGCGCCCGATCTGCACAGAAAGCAACGAGGACTGCTGGCAGCGCAACCGTCGCGCGCATTTTGTGATGCTCAAGTAGGGCGTCGCGGAAGTCGGGACCGGAGAGGAGGACCGCAGTGAGGAAGACTCTGGTTTCGACAGCCCGCCTTCTGCCCGCGGCCGCCTTGGCCGCCGCCCTGCTGCTGCTGCCGCCCCCCGCCCGCGGCGTCGCCAAGGAAATCGTCCAGCTCCAGCGGGACGTGGCCCTGCTCCAGCAGCAGGTGCGCGACCTGCAGACCAGCGTCGACAAGAACAACGCCGTGCTGAAGACTCTGGTGGAGCAGTCGCTCGACGCGGTCAACCGCATGGAGACCACGGTGGGCGAGCTGGAAAAATCCGTCCGGGAGTCCCAGGGCACGACCAACACCCGCGTGGACGCGCTGGCCACGCAGGTGCAGTCGCTGCGCGACGCGGTGGACGAGATGTCGGCCCGTCTGGGCCGCATGGCACAGCAATTGTCGGAAACGCAAAGCGTGCTGCAAAGCGTGGACGCGCGCCTGGCGCCGCCGGCGCCGGCCACGCCCGAGACCGGAACCACCCCCGCCGGAACGGCTCCCGCGCCGCAGCCCCCGCCCTCCGCCAAGGCGCTTTACGACAACGCCCTGCGCGACTTCACCAGCGGCAAGTACGACCTGGCCTGGCAGCAGTTCAGCGACTATTTGAA
>MEKM01000147.1 GCA_001766965.1 Acidobacteria bacterium RIFCSPHIGHO2_01_FULL_67_28
ATTCCCACTGTGTTAACTAAGCACATCGGTCAATTTACTCAAGCGCTGCGCGAGCTCCTTGTCCGTCTTCCGCAGCCGCTCAATCTTGCTCACCGAGTGAAGCACGGTGGTGTGGTGCTTGCCGCCGAAAGCGCGGCCGATTTCCGGCAGCGACGCCCCCGTCAGCTGCTTCGCCAGGAACATAGCCACTTGGCGCGGGTAGGCGATCGCTTTGGCGTTGGAGCGCACCTTCAGGTCCTGCGGGCGCAGGTTGAAGCTGTCGGCCACGCGCCGTTGGATGGCCTCGATGGAGACGCGCTTCTCCTGCTGGGCCAGGATGTTCTTGAGCACGCCTTCAGCGAGCTGCAGCGAGATGGGCTCGCCGATGAGCGAGCTGTAGGCCTGCAGCCGCGTCAGCGCCCCTTCGAGCTCGCGGATGTTCGAGCGGATGCCGCGGGCGATGAATTCGGCCACCTCGGCCGGGAGCGTGGTGTTTTCCGTCTCCGCCTTCTTCATCAGGATGGCGATCTTGGTTTCGAGGTCGGGCGGCTGGATGTCGGCGATGAGTCCCCACTCGAAGCGCGAGCGGAGGCGCTCCTCTAGCGTGGGGATCTCCTTGGGCGGGGCGTCGGAGCTGATGACGATCTGCTTCTGCGCGTCGTACAAGGCGTTGAAGGTGTGGAAGAACTCCTCCTGGGTGCGCTCCTTGCCGGCCAGGAACTGGATGTCGTCGAGCAGGAGCACGTCCACGGTGCGGTATTTGTCGCGGAAGCTGCTCACGCGCTCGAAGCGCAGGGAGTGGATGACCTCGTTCGTGAACTTCTCGGCGCTCAAGTAGCTGACGCGCAGGGCGCGGTTGCGGGCGCGCACCTGCTGGCCGACCGCCTGCATCAGGTGGGTCTTCCCCAAGCCCACCCCCCCGTAGAGGAAGAGCGGGTTGTAGGCCTTCGAGGGCTGCTCGGCCACGGCCAGGGCGGCGGCGTGGGCGAACTGGTTCGAAGAGCCCACCACGAAGCTGTCGAAGGTGTAGCGCGGGTTGAGCTGGTAGTCGGTCGAGTCGAAGTCGAGCCGCGGCTGCGTCGCTGCGGGAGCGCCGTCGGAGGAGCGCCGCGCCGGCCGGCCGTCGGTCTCGGGTTCCGGAATGAACTCCACCCGGTACTGCTTCAGCTCGAGCGCCGCCTGGGCCTCGGCCACCAGCCGCTCGCCGTCGGTCGAGAGCCACTTCTGGAAGACGAGGTTGGGGACCCGCACGGCCAAAATTTCCCCCTTGACAGCCTCCAGCCGCGTGGGCTTGAACCAGGTGGCGAACGTCTGCGGGTTGAGCCGCTGTTGCAAGTGCGCGAGGATTTTCTCCCAGGGGTTCATGAGCTCCGCCGGAGGCTTCCTCCGGTCTCCCACAGGGGTTTCCACAGAGATTTCCACAGCAGTGGAAGAGTGAGCGGCTTGATTCTCCGGCCGCTCCCAACTCTTTCCTCACGCTGCACAGTGCACGCTGCCGTTGGCGGTGTGAAAAACTTCTAGGCCCCGACGATGGAAACCAAGAAAGGGAATCCGCGCTCGGACTTTCTCTCCCCCAGACGCCGCGGACTATATCACAACTCCGAAAAGTTTTCCACGCGCCCTCCGCGCGCGCGGGAGAAAATTTCCCCCCCACGCGCCGCCGGCAGGCTTGACGCTCGCGGGCGCGCTCTCTTATACTGCGCTTTCGATTCGTCCCGAGGCTTCGGGAAGGCACCGGGTCGCGCCACGGTTTTCGGGGAGTCATGCCCAAACGCACCTATCAGCCCAACGTCCGCCATCGCCGCAAGACGCACGGCTTCCGCGCCCGCATGAAATCCCCGGGCGGGCGCCGGGTGCTGGCCGAGCGGCGCCGCAAGGGACGCTATCGCCTCGCGGTCGGCTCCTCCCGGTAGGATCCCAAGGGGAGGGGTGAGGGCGCAGCGTGTCTTCGGCTTCCTCCCAACGCGGCTCTGGTCGCCTCGCCCGGCTGCGCACGCGCGACTTCGACCGGATTCACCGCCAGCCGGCCCGCCGCGAGCGCTCCCGGCGCTTCCAGGTGCTGGCGCGGCCGAACGGGCTCGAGCGGGCGCGCTGGGGAATCTCGGTGAAGGCGCGGCTGGGCAACGCCGTGGTGCGCAACCGGGTCAAGCGCCGCCTGCGCGAGATGCTGCGGGCGGCCGCGCTGCCGGCCGGCTGGGACTTCGTGGTTCAGCCGCGCGACGCTCGCGTGGCCACGGCGGATTTCGCCGAGCTAGCCCTGGAGTTGCGGGCGCTGCTCGGTAAGACGTTGGCCGAGGAGGGTGGATGAACGCCGGCGATTGGGCCGCTCGATTCGTCCTGGCCGGGGTGCGCTTTTACCAGGCGGCGCTCCGCCCGCTCAATCCCTGGGCCTGCAAGTTCCATCCTTCCTGCTCCGAGTACGCTCTGGAAGCGGTCGAGCGCTACGGGCTCGGGCGCGGCGCCCGGCTGGCGCTCGCCCGCCTGCTGCGCTGCCGCCCCGGGGTCTTCGGCGGGTACGATCCGGTGCCGGAAGCGGAAACGAGATAGGCGAGCGACGTGAAAGAGCTCTCTCCCGAAAGACGCATCCTGGTAGCGTTCGCGCTGTCTTTCGTCGTGCTGGTGTCCTGGTCGGGCTACATGCGCTGGAAGTACCCGCCGCCACCCGGCGAGCCTGCGGTTACGACCCCGGGGCCGGTCGAGCCCCAAGCGGGCGAGCCGGCCCGGCCGGTGGCGAAGCCGGCAGTTGCCGGGCGCGCAGAAGTTCGCGCGGCGGAGCTCAAGCAGGCGACCGAAGAGCGCCTGATTACGGTTGAGACCGAGGTCGCGACCATCGTCTTCTCCACCCGCGGCGCCGTCATCCGCAGCTGGACCCTCAAGACTTTTCAGGACGAGACCGGCAAGCCGCTCGAGCTCGTCCAGAGCCAGCACACCGGCCTGGGCTATCCGTTGTCGTTCGCCCTGGCGCAGCGGAAAGACGAAGAAACGCTGAACGGTGCCCTCTTCGTCGCCAGCACCCCGGAGTCGAGCTTGGCCGCGCCCGTTCACGGTGAACCCGTTCAGGGTGAACCCGCCGAGCTGGTTTTCGAGTGGAGCGACGGCCGGCTGGCCGCCCGCAAGCGCTTCCGCTTCCAGCAGGGCTACCTCTGCGAAATCGAGACCACCCTGACGGACAACGGTCGCCCCCTCCCGCATCGCCTCGCCTGGCGGGGCGGCTTCGGCGAGCACGCCGACCAGAAGGACGCCGGCGCCGGCGCGTCGGCCCAGGTCTTCGTCCGCACCGCGGCGGGCTTGAAGCGCCAGCCGGGCGCGCAGGCGGGGAAAACCACGGGCTGGCTGTGGAAGTCTCCTTCGCCCTTCCCCTATAGCGGCGAGGCGAGCTACGCCGGCATCGAAGACCGCTACTTCGCCGCCGTGTTTCTGCCGCAGCGGCCCCAGCTCGACGTCACCGCCTGGACCGAGGAGTGGACGCCGCCGGAGCAGGAGAAGCCGCAGGGGGTGGGCGCCGTGGCCGTGGGCGGGCCGGTAAACGAGCCGCTGCGGCTCTTCGTCGGTCCCAAGGCGATCGCCGTGCTCGAATCCGTCCAGCCGGAGGCGCTCGTGAGCGGCCTGCGCCCCAGCCTGTCGGAGGAGCTGGTGGACTTCGGGTGGTTCTGGTGGGTGGCGAAGCCGCTCTTTCTCGGGATGAAATGGCTGTACCAGCACGTGCCGAACTACGGCTGGGTCATCATCCTGCTCACCGTCATCATCAACACCCTACTCTTCCCGCTCAAGTGGAAGTCCATGCAGTCGGCCTTTGAGATGCAGAAGGTCGCCCCGCAGGTGCGCGGCATCCAGGAGCGCTACAAGAAGTACAAGTTCAACGACCCGCGCAAGCAGCAGATGCAGAGCGAAATCATGGCGCTCTACAAGGAGCACGGGGTCAACCCGCTCGGCGGCTGCCTGCCGCTCGCCCTGCAGCTGCCCTTCTTCTACGGCTTCTACAAGGTGCTCTACACCGCCATCGAGCTGCGCCACGCCCCCTGGGTCGGCTGGATCCAGGACCTTTCCCTGAAAGACCCCTACTACGTGCTCCCCATCGTCATGGGCGTCACCATGTACGTCTCGACCAAGATGACCCCCATGACCACCGCCGACCCCGCCCAGCAAAAAATGATGCAGCTCTTCCCGCTGATGTTCACCTTCTTCTTCCTCCAGGTGAGCGCCGGGCTGGTGCTCTACTGGATGATGTCGAGCGTGGTCGGCATCGGCCAGCAGTGGTTCATCAACCGCCACCAGCGCGGCCGGGAGCTGGCGGAAAAAATTGCCGCCAAGGAGCGCAAGAAAAAGAAGCGCAAGGGCGAGCTCGCCGAAGGCGAAGGCCGGGAGACCGACGAATGACCGACGAGTGGCTGAAGGACGGACGGCTGGACGCCGAGCGCGTGGTCCCCGCCCTGCGCTCGTTCCTCGGGCTGCTCGTGCGCGAAGGCGGGTTCGACCTGCGCGCCGAGATCGCTCCGCGCCCGCCGGACGCCCCGGAAGACGTCGAGAACCCGGACCTGGTGGTGAACTTCCAGGGGCGCGACTCCGACTTGCTCCTCGAGCGGCAGGGGGAGCTGCTGCGCGCCATCGAGTACCTGGCCGTGCACTGGCTCAAGCTCGACCCGGCGCACTACGACCGGCTGCGCTTCGATTGCCAGGGCTACCGCGAGTCGCGCCTGGCCGAATTGAAGCTCGCCGCCGAGACCGCCGCCGCCCGCGTCAAGCAGACCCGCGTGCCTTTCCGCTTCAGCCCCATGAACGCCCGCGAGCGCCGCGTCCTGCATCTGGCCCTGCGCAACGACCCCGCCGTGAAGACCGCCAGCGAAGGCCAAGGCCCCGACCGCGCCGTGGTCATTCACCCCGTTCCTGGAGCGCCAGCCGTTCGGAGTTGAAAGGCGACACGGGAAAGCGCTCCAGGAACGGGGTCCACCCCGCCTGAGTTCATTCTTCAGGTAGCGCGGGTTCCCCGAGCGGAGTCGAGGGGTACCCGCGGCTTTTTCCGAAAGGCCGCAGGAAGCCCTGCCCTTCGCCTCCGCTCGGGGCAAGCGGGCATCCTGCGCTACCGAAGAGACTCAAGCTTCGCGGCGGCGCGGGTGAGGGCGGCCGTAAGCGCCTCAAGCTGGCGCTGGCCTTCGGCAAAGTCGCCGGCGTCAATGCTTTCGTGGACGCCCGGGAGCGGCACCGACGCATAGCCCGTGTAGGTGCCGGGCGCGTAGATGGCGTGCTTGAACCAGGGCCGCCCCGGCAGCCCCTCGG
>MEKM01000148.1:0-1209 GCA_001766965.1 Acidobacteria bacterium RIFCSPHIGHO2_01_FULL_67_28
GAACGCCTCGTGCGCCCCGGGATGCCGAACATCCTCTTGAGCCACAACCCGAACCCTTTCCTCCGCGCCGCCGAGCTGGGGATTGACCTGACCGTCGCCGGGCATACCCACGGCGGCCAGGTGCAGGTCGAGATCCTCGACACCCGCTGGAGCCCCGCCCGCTTCATGACCCCTTTCATCAGCGGGCTCTATGAGCGCAGCGGCGCGCAGCTTTACGTCAGCCGCGGAATCGGCACGATTGCCATGCCGGTGCGCTTGAACGCCCCGCCGGAAATCACGCTGCTCACTCTGCGCCGCGCGTGAGTTGCGGGTGAAGCAACAGGATGCGATAATGGAGTGCAGGCGAAGGGAGTAAGACTATGGCGAACGTCAGAAGTGAATGGGTGAAGAAGCGTCTGGCCCGCCTACGCTCTTCGAGCTCCAGCGGGCAGGCGGGACCGAGTGGGAATGGGGCGGGGTTGAACGTCAGCCAGATGCACTATGCCCGCCAGGGCGTCATTACCGAAGAGATGGAGTATGTGGCGCGGCGGGAGAAAGTGGACGCCGAGTTCGTCCGCGCCGAAGTCGCCCGCGGCCGCGCCATCATCCCCGCCAACCTCCATCACACTTCGCTCGAGCCGATGATTATCGGCACGAACTTCACCTGCAAGATCAATGCCAACATCGGCAACTCCGCCGTCAGCTCCAACATCGAGGAAGAGCTGAAGAAGCTGCGCTTCTCCGTTGAGTACGGCTCGGACACGGTGATGGACCTTTCGACCGGGGGCGACCTCCCGCGCATCCGCCGGGCCATCATCGAGGCCAGCCCCGTGCCGGTGGGCACCGTGCCCATCTACGAGGCCATCACCCGCGTCAAGCGCGCCGAAGACCTGACCATCGGGGTTCTGCTCGAAGTCATCGAAGAGCAGGCCGAGCAGGGCGTGGACTACATGACCATCCACGCCGGAGTGTTGCGCGAGTTCCTGCCGCTCATCCGCTCGCGCATCACCGGCATCGTCAGCCGCGGCGGCGCGCTGCTGGCCCAGTGGATGGCCTTCCACCACAAACAGAACCCGCTCTACGACCACTTCGACGACATTTGCAAGATTTTCAAGAAGCACGATGTCAGCTTCTCGCTCGGTGACGGCCTGCGCCCGGGGTGCCTGGCGGATGCGTCCGACGAAGCGCAGTTCGCCGAACTCAAAGTTCTCGGCGAGCTCACGCTCAAGG
>MEKM01000148.1:1237-8691 GCA_001766965.1 Acidobacteria bacterium RIFCSPHIGHO2_01_FULL_67_28
CAAGGCCTGGGAGCACGACGTGCAAGTGATGATCGAAGGCCCCGGGCACGTGCCGATGGACAAGATCAAGGAGCAGGTAGACAAGGAGATGGAGCTCTGCCACGAAGCGCCCTTCTACACGCTGGGGCCGCTCGTCACCGACATCGCGCCCGGCTACGACCACATCACCTCCGCCATCGGCGCCGCCATGATTGGCTGGTACGGCGCTTCGTTGCTCTGCTACGTGACCCCGAAGGAGCACCTGGGCCTGCCCGGCCCCGAGGACGTCAAACAGGGAGTCATCGCCTACAAGATTGCGGCGCACGCCGCCGACGTCGCCCGCCGCCGCCCCGGCGCCCGCGACCGCGACGACGCCCTCTCCTACGCCCGCTTCCTCTTCGACTGGAACAAGCAGTTCGAGCTTTCGCTCGACCCCGAGACCGCCCGCTCCATGCACGACCAGACTCTCGCCGACGACTACTACAAGGAAGCCGCCTTCTGCTCGATGTGCGGCCCCAAGTTCTGCTCCATGAACGCCAGCCAGCAGATGGACAAGTATCTCGGGCAGAACCAGGCGGAGCGCCGCGAGAAGTTCGTCGAGCTGCTCACCAAGGTCTCGCGGTAAGCGCCCCCGGCGCGCCTCGCCCCGCAGTCGAGAAGATTGCGGTTGACTTTCCCCTTTCCCCGGCCTACCTTCTGCCACAACCGTACTCGACCGGCTCCGCGGGGGAGCCCATCTCCTTCAGGAGGAGAAGCCAATGAGCGCTGCAACACTGCTTGGGTTCTTGCAGCAGCAGGAGCCGCCTGCGGGTCTGATCGCGGGCTTCTTCCTGATTTTCATCCTGTTCTTCGTGGCGATTTACGCGTTCATCGCCGTTTGCGTGATGAAGATCGCGCAGAAGACCAACACCGATAACGCCTGGTGGGCGTGGATTCCCATCCTCAACATCATCTTGCTGCTCAACATCGCCCGCAAGCCCGTTTGGTGGATCATCCTGTTCTTTGTCCCGCTGGTTAACATCGTCATTGCCTTCCTGGTTTGGATCGGCGTGGCCGAGGCACGGGGAAAGGGCGCCATCTGGGGGATTATCACCGCCTTGATTCCCATCATCGGCCTTCCTTACCTGGCTTTTTCTGACTAGAGACCGTGCCGGCGGCCCGGGGCCGCGAGCACGGGACGAGCAGAGGAGGAAGCCGTGCCCGCGCGGTTGTCTGCCGTAGAGGCCGTTTCGCCGGCCTTCGACCACACCAAGCGGCAACTCTTCCAACCCTTTCGCTTCAAGCGTTGGGTGCGATTGGCCGTAGTGTCACTCGTGACCGGCGAGTTCGCCGGAAGCAGTTGGGGCGGCGGCAACGTCAACCTTCCCTCGGGCGGCAGCGGGAAGAAGGACCTGAGCCTTCTCGCCTGGCTGGCCGACCCCCGCTGGGAGCGTCTGCAGGAATTCCTTCCTTGGATTGCGGTGTTGCTGCTCTTGGGATTGGCCCTGGCCCTGTTGTGGATTTACGTAGCCAGCGTTTTCCGTTTCGTCCTGCTGGACACCGTGCTCCGCGACCGCTACGAACTGCGGGCGGGTTGGACTCGCTGGCAGGAGCCGGGCCTGAGCTACTTCTTCTGGCAGCTTGGCTTCAGCCTTCTCCTGTTGGCCACCCTGGCGGTTGCCGTAGGGTTGCCGGTCTTTCTCGCCTGGCGGGCAGGCGTCTTCCGCCAGCCCGGCCAGCACACCGCCCTCCTGATCCTCGGGGGCATTGCCCTTTTCTTCATTGTCGTGGGGATCGTCCTGGTCGGCGCACTGGTGGAGCTGTTGGCGAAGGACTTCGTGGTCCCGCTCATGGCGCTGGAGAACTTGAAAGTGATGGAAGGGTGGCGGCGCTTCCTTCCCCTGCTCGCCGCCGAGAAGGCCAGTTTTGCCGGTTACGTGCTGATGAAAATCGTCCTGGCCATCGGCAGCGCCATTCTATTCGGCATTGCGAACCTCATCGTGCTCCTGGTCCTGCTCATCCCGCTGGCGATTGCCGGCTTCGCCCTGGTGTTGGGGGGGAAGGCCGCCGGGCTCTCCTGGGGAGCCTTCACCATCAGCGCCGCCGTGCTCTTGGGCCTGGCGGCTCTGGCGGGTATCCTCTACGTCCTTTCCTTCATTTCCTCGCCGGCCGTGTTTTTTTTCCAGTCGTACACACTGCAGTTCTTCGGCGGGCGCTACCCGGTCCTGGGCGCGTTGCTCACCCGCGCGGTTCCATCCGGCTCGGCGGCAACCACGCCTCCTTCCTAGCGCCTTTCCCCGCCTTGTGTCATCTATAGAAAGCAAGCTCGAAGCGAACCGCAGGGAGGGAAGATGAGGCGTCGGACTTGGACTTTTCTGGCGCTGTTTGTCGTATTGCTTGTGGGCGGGGCGTGGTACACGGCGGCCAACGCCAGCTTGAGCGCGCTCGAGCCGCCCGGCGGGCTTGAGACCGCCGTGGCCACGGCGGCGAAGGACTGGCTGGTGGCCCGCGCCGCGCGCCAGCCCTTGCCGCCGGCGCCGGCGAACGACCGGCAGAGCGTCGCCAACGGCGCCATGCAGTTCGGGGCCAACTGCGCCTTCTGCCACGGGCAGGACGGCCGCACGCCCACGAAAGTCGGCACCTCGCTTTATCCGCGCGCGGTGCGGCTCGACTCGGGCGGCGTGCAGGCCTACTCCGACGCCGAGCTTTTCGTCATCGTCCGCGACGGCATCCGCCTCACCGGCATGCCCGGCTTCGGCAAGATTCATTCCGAGCAGGAAATCTGGAACCTGGTGCACTACATCCGCAGCCTGCGCGCGCCGCGGAGGCAGGGAGAATGAAGGAAGAGGAGCTCGTCGAGGCGGAAGCTCGCCTGCGCGCGGAGTTCAACCGCTGGGCCGAGGCCGGGCGCGGCGAGGAGATGGGCGAAGAGCACGCCGCCATCGCCGCCGGCATGCTGGCCGCGATGCGCTTTGCGCCGACCGACAAAATCCTCGACCTCGGCTGCGGGGCCGGCTGGCTGGCGGGCATCCTGGCCGACAAGGCGCCGCAGGGGCAGGTCGTCGGCGTAGACGTGGCCGACGAAATGATCCGCCGCGCCCGCCAGCGCCATGTTGACCGCGAGAACCTGATGTTCGTCGTCGGCGAAGCGGAAGACATCCCCTGGGACGACAGCTTTTTCAACCACGTCATTTCCATTGAGTCGGCCTACTACTGGCCCGACCCGGTGAAGGCCTTCCGGGAAATCTTCCGCGTGCTCCAGCCGGGCGGGGAAGTCCGCGTGCTCATCAATCTCTACCAAGAGAATGTTTACTCCCACCAGTGGCGCGATAAGCTCGCCGTGGCGACTCACCTGCTTTCGGGGGACGACTGGTGCGGGCTGATGGCGCAAGCGGGCTTCGGCGACACGCGCCACTCCCGCATCGTCGACCCGCGGCCGGTGCCCGTCGGCTACCAGTCGAAGTGGTTCAAGAGCGCCGCCGAGCTCGGCGAGTTTCGCCGCCTGGGGGCGCTGCTCGCCAGCGGGCGCAGGCCACAGCCGTAACAGCCTGTCTTTGCAATTAGTTAGGGACATCGTGCGCCGGTTTTTCTTGACTTGGCGGCCTGCATTAGGATAAATTTCAGTTTCGCGCAGGAACCCCTGGATGAGCTATCTCGAGAACCGTTTCGAAAAGAACTTCATCATCACTTCGGTTGATTACGTTTTCAACTGGGCGCGCAAGTCGGCCATCTGGCCGCTGACCTTCGGGCTGGCCTGCTGCGCCATCGAGATGATCGCCTCCTCGACGGCGCGGTTCGACATCGCGCGCTTCGGCGCCGAGGTTTTCCGGCCCAGCCCGCGCCAGTCCGACCTGATGATCGTGGCGGGGACGGTGACGCTGAAGATGGCCCCGGTCATCCAGCGCATCTGGGACCAGATGCCGGAGCCGAAGTGGTGCATCTCGATGGGGGCCTGCTCGAGCGTGGGCGGCCCGTTCAACGTCTACTCGGTGCTGCAGGGCGTGGACAAGATCGTGCCGGTGGACGTCTACGTGGTCGGCTGCCCCCCGCGCCCGGAGAACCTCTTCTATGCGTTGCTGAAGTTGCAGGACAAGATCGACCAGATGAGCGTGGCCAAGCGGCCCACGGAAGTCCGCTTGGACGAAACCATGCTGGAGAGTTTCAAGAAGAGCGTTATGGTCGCGCAGACGCCGCAACCCCGCTGAGGCCGCGGCGCCCCTGCGGCGCTGCCGAGGAGCCACCGTCATGCCCAAGTACATGAAAGTCGCCAAGGTGAACGAAATGCCGCCGGGAACGGCGCGCGAGTTCCACGCCGACGGCAAGGTGATCGCGCTCTTCAACGTGGACGGAAAGTTTTTTGCCATCGACAACACCTGCTTGCATCGCGGCGGCCCGCTCGGCCAGGGAGCGCTGGAAGACAAGGTCGTGACCTGCCCCTGGCACGGCTGGCAGTACGACGTCACCACCGGCCAATCGGTGTTCAACCAGGAGATCCGGGTGCCGACCTACGAGGTGAAGGTCGAAGGCGACGACATCGCCATCGGGGTCGAAGGCTGACCGGTGCCCACCCGCCACCGTCGCCGCCGCAGCCGTCCACAGCGCCGGAGAAGCCGGGAGCGCCGCAAGAGCCGCGCTCGCTCCGCTCCGTGGACCGCCGCGCTGGCCTTGGGTTTTTCCTATCCTCCTCTGGCCATCCGCGCGCCGGGCCTGCGCCCGGAGGCCGCCGCCGGGCGGCACTGGTTTTTCACGGCCGACCCCACCCGCTACCACTGGGACACGCTCTTCGTCAAAGGCAAGGAGCTGTGGAACGGCGTCAAGAACAGCGCCGCCCAGCGCTACCTGAAGCAGGTGCGCAAGGGCGACCACGTGGTCTGCTACCACGGGCCGCCGGCTCGCTCCGTTTACGCGCTGGCTTCGGTGGCCTCCGAGCCGTACCCCGACCCGTACGCGCCCGGTGAGAAGTTGCTGGCGGTGGACTTAAAGGCGATGCACTTGCTGCCGCGGGCCGTGCCGCTCAAGGAACTGAAAACGAACCGCGCCTTGCGCCGGATGAAGTTTCTGACCAAGCAGCGGCTGGGGGTCACGCCGCTCACCGCCCAGGAGTACAAGGAGATCCTGCTGATGGCCGGGCTGCCGCCGGTGCTCCCGTTCCGCTAGGGACGCCGCGGGCGCGCGCTTCCTGGGAGGAGCCTCGATGAAAGCGCTGAAGTGGGCCTCATTGTTCCTCGTGGCCGCCGCTCTGCTCGCGGCGGCGAGCCTGCGCCTGGCGGGGGCGGGGGCCGAGGAGCCCTACGACCTCCTCATCGTCGGCGGCCGCCTGGTGGACGGCAGCGGCAACCCCTGGACGCGCGAAGACCTGGCGGTGCGCGGCGACCGCATCGTGGCCCGCGGGCGCCTGGCGGGCGCGCCGGCGCGGCGCGTGATTGACGCCGGCGGCCACATCGTCGCTCCGGGCTTCATCGACATGCTCGGGCAGTCCGAGTTCAACTTGCTGGTCGACTCGAGCGCCGAGAGCAAAATCCGCCAGGGCATCACCACTGAAATCACCGGCGAGGGTGGCTCCCCCGCGCCGCAGAACCCGAAGACGCTCGCCGACCTCGACCCCTTCGTGGCCCGCTTCAAGCTGGAAATCGACTGGAAGGATTTCGACGGCTACTTCGCGCGCCTTGAGCGCCAGGGCACGGCGATTAATCTCGGCAGCTACGTCGGCGCCACTCAAGTCCGCCAGATGGTGCTCGGGTCGGAGAACCGCGCGCCCTCGGCCACGGAGCTCGCCGAGATGCAGCGGTTGGTGAAGGAAGCGATGGAGCAGGGAGCGCTGGGGCTGTCGAGCTCCCTCGTCTATGCCCCGGCCAACTACGCGCGCACCGACGAGCTGGTGGCGCTGGCCCGCGTGGCCGCCGCCCACGGCGGCCTCTACGCGAGCCACCTGCGCGGCGAGGGCCGCGGCATCTTTGCCGCGCTCGACGAAGCTTTCACCATCGCCCGCGAGGCCCGCATCCCCGTCGAGATTTTTCACCTGAAGCTCGCCGGGAAAGAGATGTGGGGCCGGATGGGCGAGGTGATCAGCCGCATCGAAGCGGCGCGCGCCGCTGGGCTCGACGTCGCCGCCGACCAGTACCCCTACGTGGCCGGCGCCACTTCGCTCTCCGCCTCCGTCCCGCCCTGGGCGCACGCCGGCGGCCGCGAAGACCTGCTCAACCGCCTGCGCGACCCCGGCACCCGCGCCCGCCTGCGCCGCGAAATCAGCCAGCCCGGCGAGGGCTGGGAGAACTTCTACTGGATGGCCGGCGGCGCCGAAAGCGTGCTGATTTCCTCGGTGAACCACCCGGAGCTGAAGTCCTACGAAGGCAAGCGGCTCTCGGAAGTGGCGCGGGAGCGCGGCGAAGACCCGCTGGAGGCGCTCTTCGATGTCCTGCTCGCCGACCAGGCGCAGACCGGCGCCATCTACTTCCTGATGTCGGAAGAAGACGTCAAGCTGGCCTTGCAGCAGCCCTGGGTCAGCATCGGCACCGACTATCCGGCTGTGTGCACCGAAGGGCCCTTGAGCACCTGGCGGCCGCACCCGCGCGCCTACGGAACCTTTCCCCGCATCCTGGGGCGCTACGTGCGCGACCAGAAGCTGCTGCGCCTGGAAGAAGCCGTCCGCAAAATGACCTCGCTCGCCGCCCAACGCGTGGGTTTGCGCGACCGCGGCCTGCTTCTGCCCGGCTTCTACGCCGACATCGTCATTTTCGACCCCGAAGCGATGCGCGACCTGGCGACATTCGAGACGCCGGCTCAGTACAGCGCCGGCGTCCAGTACGTCATCGTCAACGGACAGCCGGTGCTTGATGGCGGGCAAATGACTCCGGCGCGACCCGGCCGCGTCCTGCGCGGTCCGGCGTGGAAGCCGGCCCCGGCCGCCGGGCCAGGCGGTCAGTGAGCTGATGTGGCTTTTTCGGTTTTTCCTGCATCTAAGGAAGGGTCGGGCGGAATGAGAAGTCACGTCCAACTCGGTTTGCTGCTGGCGGCGGTCGCCGCCGCGCTGGGGCTCGGGGCCTGCAGCGCGGGCGGCCCCATCCGCGTCTACGTCGAGCCCACCTACGAGCAGGACCGCCTGCAGAAAATTCTGGCCACGCACCCGGAGTTCCTGGTGCTGCAGCATCCGGGGACGGAGGACGTTACGCTGCGGGTTGAAGGCGTGCCGCGCGAGTCGCCCGAGGCGCCGCTCCGCGCCACTCTTCGCGCCCGCCAGCACCGCCGCCGCTATGAGATCTACGCCGTGGCCGAGTTCCTCCCCGTGCGCAACGGCCACGGCGGCCGCGCCCGCTGGGTGTCGAGCTTCGCCGACGGCGTGCGCGAAGACGACGTGGACCGCATCCTCTTCGAAATCGTCAAGGAAGCCGCCAGCCAGGAGCACCGGCACATCCAGCGGCCCTTCACCGAGGTCGAGCGCGCCCTGCACTCGACCACACCCGCGTCCTGACCTTTCCCTCCAGAACTATTTTTCCGCC
>MEKM01000148.1:8752-8827 GCA_001766965.1 Acidobacteria bacterium RIFCSPHIGHO2_01_FULL_67_28
CCGCTCGGACCCAGCCAGCCACCTGATTGAAGCCGTAGGTTTGTTGCCGGCTGGTGACCCCGAAATAGAGCGCCA
>MEKM01000149.1:0-1229 GCA_001766965.1 Acidobacteria bacterium RIFCSPHIGHO2_01_FULL_67_28
GAGCGCTCGGCCATGGTTTGCGCGCCGACGGACGCGGGAATCAAGGCCAGGGCCAGGAACAGGGCCCCGGCGGTGAGAAGCGAAAAAACCAACGGAGTCCGTTTCATGCCGCCGATTCTACCGCCCGATCTCCCGATAGGCAAGCACGCGGTAGCTGCCGCTGCCGAAGGCGTTGTTGATGTACATGCTGTTGTAGTCCCAGCCGCCCATGCCGCCGCCGTTGAAGACGAAGTCGGCGCCCGCCGGCTCGGCGAGCAGCCCGGGGGCCACGCAGTTGGCGTTGACCACGGCGCAGGGGCAGGGGGCGGCGTCGCCGTCCTTGCAGTAGATGCGGGCCAGCACCTGGGCGCCCTGGAGCGAGGGGGTGCCGCTCGAATCCCAGGCGCCTTCTCCGACGACCAGGATGATGCCTTTCCAGTTCCAGCTGCCGCTCACGCGCAGCTTGCCGGTCACCAGCAGCACTCCGCAGCCGCCCGTGCTGCCCATGTCCACGTCGCCGTCGAAGACGGTGACCTTGGGCAGGTTCACCCCGGCGGTGCAGGTGCCGAAGTTGGCCGCGGGGAGAGCGACGGCGTCGTTGCCGGGGTTCCCGTCGGTTTGCGGCGGGGTGTCGGCCGCCGAAAACGTCTGGTCGGCCAACGCCTTGATGGAATTCACCATGTATTGCAGGCCGCTGGTGGTGGCCAGGGGACCCGCCGAGGCGGTGATGTCGCCGGTGCCGGTGGCGCTGGTGCCGTCGGTCCCCGTCCAGTTGGCGGTGCGCATCTGGTTGGCGAGCTCGTTGGAGCAATCTTTGCAGGGGCAGGTATCGGGGTCCCAGGTAGTGGGGTCCCCGGGGCAGCCCCCCGTGCAGCCGATGGCGGGGCCGCCTTCGCCCGGGAGCGCGCCCGGGGCCTGGTCCTGCCCGTGGGAGTCGAGGGCGTTGCTGGGGCCGAAATTCACCGGCGAGTCACAGTTGGTGGGCATGTCGGCCGGCTCACAGCCCAGGTTCAGGCCGCAGGCCGAGCCGGGCCCAATCAGACTGACGGCCGCGGGGAAGCTCAAGTTCACGAAGGGGGCGCTGACGTCGTACTGGACCATCCGGGTGGCCCCGGTGGAGGCCTGGCGGGCCATCGCGGTGACGCGGTAGACGGACCGGCCCACCCGCTCCTTGGTCTCCACCACGCCGTCGGCGTCCTGGTCGAGGTTGGATTCAGGCACGCCGTCGCCGTCCCGGTCGACCAGCGTGC
>MEKM01000149.1:1388-8542 GCA_001766965.1 Acidobacteria bacterium RIFCSPHIGHO2_01_FULL_67_28
CCAGGCCCGCCAGGGCCACCATGTCGGAAGCCAGCGGTGTGGCGGGCGGCGCAGTGGGGTTGACGAGGGTAGCGGCGGCCAGCGCCCCGGCGCCCCACTCGCGGTCGTACTCCCAGTCGTAGAAGGGGCTGGCGGCGTTGCGAATGACCGCAAGGTTGATGGCTTCGCCGCCGGCCGGGTTGACGATGTAGAGGACCTCACCCGCCGCGTCGGGGAAGGTGATGCTGAAGGTGGCCCCGCCGAGGAAGCTGGGGTCGCCGGTCGAGAGCCGCGCCCGGCCTTCCTCCAAGCCGCCGCGCGCGGCGTTGAAGACGCGCGTTTGGCTGCGCTGGTAGCCCACCAGGGTGCTCTCGGTGGCGGTCATGTAGAGCAGAGAAGCGGCCACGGCGCTGATGAGCAGCAGAGCCACCAGGGCCAGAAGCAAAACGATGCCGCGCTCGGCGGAGCCTTTCGATTGAGTGCGCATGGTTGGTTCCTTTTCCGCCCTCTCTATTGCGGAGGATTCAACGGCTGGGCCACGCTCTGCAAGGTCAGGGCGCGGATCTGGCGAGTCTGCAAGTCGCGGCTGTAGGCGCGGGCCCGCAGGACAATGTAGACCTCGTCAATGTTCTCCGGCGTGCAGGTGGTGGCGCCGCCGGCGCAGCGGTAGCTGAACACCGCTTCCGTGGGGTCGCCCCCGTAGAGGGCCGGGTCGTTCAAGACGTTGTCCACGAAGGGCACGCCCGCCGCCACCGGGTTCCCGCCCACGCAGGTGAGCGGAGTCCAGGGCGGGCCGACGCAGGTCTTGGCGGTTACCGAGCGGTAGAGGGTGCGCGTAACCGGATCCGCGCCACCGCCGGTGGGCGGCGACACCAGCGCGTTGCCGGCCAGGTCCACCCGGTAGTAAACCCATTCCACCTGCGCGGGCGCGACGGCGTTTTCCGGGTCGAGGTCGGCTTCGAGGATGATCTCGAACGGCCCCGGAATCACGCAGGTGCTCAAGGCCGGGTTGGCCGTGTCGACGAGGCAAGTCTGGTCAATCGCTCCGAAGCGCATGCCCACAAAGGGGACCGCCACGCTGTTCGAGGGAATGCCGCCGGCCACCGTCCACGCGCTGGGAGGAGTCTGGGGGACGGTGTCATAGGCGTTCAAGGCCGGGTAGCCAGCGCGGTGGATGTCGCGGGTGATCTGCTCGAGCCCGGTGCGGGCGCCCTGGAGCGAATCCAGGAACTGCTGCTCGGAGCGGTAGCGGACCTGGGCGGTGTTCAGCAGGCCGAAGACGGCGCCGGTGACAACAAGGAAGATGACCATCACCACCATCAATTCGATCAGGGAGAAGCCCGAGTCAGCACGGCGGACGCGCATCGTTTGCTCCTAGCGACCCACCACGGTCTGGAGGTCGGTGACGGTCAAGCCCTGCCCGGCGGTGCCGGCGCGGGCGCCGACGATGAACACCTTGCGCATGGCGGCGCCGCCGGCGTGCCAGGTGATGACCCGCCAGCGAAACTCCACCACCTGGTTGGTGCCGGTCACTGGGTTCCACACCCAATTCTTTTTCAAGCCGTAGTCCACCGTGCCGTTGGGGTTGCAGTTGGCGGGGGAAGCGATGGTGAAGTCAATCTTGCCGCCGGCGACCACCGGGCAGCCGTCCTGGGTGGTAACGCTGGCGCCGAGGGTCGTATCCTGGCGGCCCAAGAGAATCAGGTCGCCATCCGAGTCGCAGAAATAGTAGGTGTTGGCGGGCGCGGCGCCGCAGGCGCCGCTCATGGAGTCCACCGGCTGCGCCGCCATCTGCTCCAGCAGCCGCTGGGCGGCGATCAGCGCCGTCGAGTCGTTGCGGTTGCGGAAGTTGGTGTCAATCGCCATGGGCACGAGCCGGGCGACCGCGACAATGCCGAACAGCAGAATCGCGATGGCGATGAGCAGCTCGATCATGGTGAAGCCCGCCGCCCGCCGCGACCCGTAGAATCCGAAAGAAGAGCGTTGCTTCATGGTTGTCCTCACCGCATCTGCTGCCAGCCCCAGGGCGGGGCCATAGTCAATTTCCAACTCTTGACGTTGCCCGCCGGCGTCACCGTCACGATGTAATTGTCGCCCACCCAGGTGTAGAGATAAACGGAGGGGATGTTGCTGGCGAGCTGCCAGTTGCCGCCCGACTGCTCGAGCGCCGTGCCGTCGGGGCCGAAGGTAATCGTCGTGCCCAGCATGGTGTTGGTGTAATCCGGCCAACTCACCTCGTAGGGGGCGTAGCTCCACTCATAGATCAACAGGTAGGGAGGCATCTGGGCTCGGGGTTCCCCGGTGTCGAGCGTACCGTTCATGTTGAAGTCGATCCCGAGCTCCGCGCCGCGGGCACCCGTCGGCCCCTGGTAAGCGGTGGCGATGCGCTGGTTGCGCCGCATGGCCTCGTAGCGCGTCCGCTTGAGGATGTCGGCGATCTGCCGGGTGGACGACTCCAGGCGGTAGCTGCGGATGGCCCGCATCAAGGAAGGCGAGGCCATGGCCCCGAGAATCAGGAGGATGGCCACCACCGCCATCATCTCCAGCAAGCTGAAACCCCGTTCGCCGCGTCTCCGCATGGTTGACCTCCCGAGCCAAGCCGCCCCGGGCGAGTAAGTGCCGCCAGTGTGGCGGCTCACCCCTGCCGGTGTCAACAGTACTCTCGTACTAGGAGTCCTACTTGAGCCGCTGGGCGGGTTCACCCTGAACGGGTTCACCGTGAACGGGCGTGAGCGAAGCGGGAGCCCGCCGGCGAAATCCCGAGCCCCGAAGCATCGGGGCGAGGGACCTGAAGCTGGCACCCCTCGCCTAGCATGACCTGGTAGCGCCACCGGGAATCGAACTTGAGCCGCTGGGCGGGCGTGAGCGAAGCGGGAGCCCGCCGGCGAAATCCCGAGCGGCAGCGAGGGACCTGAAGCTGGCACCCCTCGCCCAGCATGACTTGGTAGCGCCACCGGGAATCGAACCCGGATCTGCAGCTTGAAAGACTGCCGTGCTAGCCGTTGCACCATGGCGCCCCGGTTTCTCTCTATTATGCGGGAACCCCCGGCGGGCGTCAATTTGGCCCTGGCGGTGGGCCGGGCCGGGGGACGGCTCCAGGGTCGTCCCGCCATGCGTTATGCGTCCGGAGACGCGTCCGGACGCATGGGGAAGGCATTGCCTGAAGAGGCCTGGCCTGCAGCGGGCGCATGGCCGCAGCAGGCGCCTATCCGCCGCGGGCGTCCTTCCATTCCTCCAGCCAGGCCATTTGGATTTGCTCGAGCTTGCCCTCGTTCGAGCCCTTAGGGTCGTCGGCGAACCCCTCGAGCCCCGTCACCCACTTGTGCAGGTCGGTGAAGCGGACGCTAAGCGGGTCGGTGTCCGGAAACTTTTCCAGCAGGGCCAGGGCGATCCCCTCGGCGTCGTCCCAGGTCAAGTCTCCCGCCATGGGTTCCTCCTGCTCGCTACCGTCATTATGAAGAGCCACCTTTCCCATCCCGTCGTCCCGAGCGAAGCCCGAAGGGCGGAGTCGAGGGATCTGCTTCTCAAAAAGCAGATTCCTCGCTTCGCTCGGAATGACAAGAAAGAATTACTCTTCTTTCTTGGCCGTGCCGGCCATCATGGACTCGCCGCCCTCGCTGACGTAGTTGCGGTTCCAGGCGGGAATCTCGACCACGATCTCGCCGGGCTTTTCGATCACGGCCTGGCAGCCGAGCCGCGAATCCAACTGAAGGTCGGCGGCCATGTCGAGCCGGTCGAGCTCGTCGTCCTTCGCCGCCGAGAGCAGCTCCTTGCCCTGCTTGACCACCACGTGGCAGGTGGTGCAGGCGCAGTTGCCCCCGCAGGCGTGCTCGAGGTGGATGCCGTGGTTCAGGGCGACATCGAGAAACGACCCCGGCTCGCCGTGGTCCTTGTAGGGCATCTGGTCGAGGTCCACCTCGACCGTCTTCCCCAGCGGCTGAAAGGTGATCTTGACCAGCTTCGCCATGCTAGAGCTTCACCTCGTCGGCGCGCTTGCCCTTGAGCGCCGTCTGCACCGCCGTGTCCATCAGCAGCTCCGCCAGGTGGTGGGTCGCCTGGTTCAGCTCGTCCAGGCGCTGGCGGATGAGCTTGTAGTCGTCAGTCCGGAGCGCCGCCTCGAGCGCGGCGCGGGCGCTTTCGATTTGCCGGCGCTCGTCGCCGCTCAACTCTCGCGCCTGCTCTTCGGTCAAGGCCCGGGCGGTGGCGCGCAGGATGGTTTCGGCTTCGTTGCGGGCGCCGAGGAGCTGGACCGCGGCGAAGTCGGCCTCGGCGTGCTCGATGGATTCAAGAATCATGCTCTCGACCTCGTCGTCGGTGAGGCCGTAGCTGGGCTTGACCTCGACGGAGCGCTCTTCGCCGGTGCGCAGGTCGCGCGCGGTGACGCTCAAGATGCCGTTGGCGTCAATCAGGAACTTGACCTCGACGCGCGGCAGGCCCGCCGGCTGCGGCGGCACCCGCAGCGTGAAGCGCGCCAGGCTCCGGCAATCCCGCACCAGCTCGCGCTCGCCCTGCACCACGTGGATTTCGACGCCCGTCTGTTTGTCGGCGTAGGTGGTGAACATCTCGGCGGCGCTGGCCGGGATGGTGGCGTTGCGCGGGATGATCTTGGCCACCGCCCCGCCCATGGTTTCGATGCCGAGCGAGAGCGGGGTGACGTCGAGCAGGAGCATGTCCTTCAGCCCGCCCTCGAGGATGCGCGCCTGCAGCGCCGCGCCCAGCGCCACGACTTCGTCGGGGTTGAGCTCGGTGTGCGGCTGGCGGCCGAAAAGCTCCTGAACGCGCCGGCGGACGAGCGGAATCCGCGTCGAGCCGCCCACCAGCACCACTTCGTCAATCTGCTCCGGCTTGACCCCGGCGTCCTTGAGCGCCATCCGGCAGGGAGCGAGCGTGCGCTCGATGATGGGCGCAATCCAGCTCTCGAATTCGGCGCGGGTCAGCTCGCGCACATACTCACCGCGGCTTGCCCTGCCTGCCCTGAGCGGAGTCGAAGGGAACGAAGCCGAAGGGCCGTCGAGCGCGAAGCGAAGCGGAGCGTGCTCTTTTTCCGAAAGCTCGTGCTTGGCGGCGATGACGGCCTCGCGCAGCACCTGGTAGCGATCGGCGTCGTCGGCGACTTCGACCTGAAAGCGCGTGCGGATTTCCGCCCGGACTTTCTCGAGCAGCAGGTTGTCAATGTCGTCCCCGCCCAGGTGGGTGTCGCCGTTGGTGCTCTGGACTTTGAACAGGCCTTCCTCGAGCCGCAGGATGGAGATATCGAAAGTGCCGCCGCCAAAGTCGTAGACCGCGATGAGGGCGCGCTGGTGCTTGTCGAGGCCATAGGCGAGCGAGGCGGCGGTGGGCTCGTTCACCAACCGCTCCACCTCGAGGCCGGCGATGCGGCCGGCGTCTTTGGTCGCCTGCCGCTGGGCGTCGTTGAAGTAGGCGGGTACGGTGATGACCGCGCGCGTCACCTCTTCGCCGAAAAACTTCTCGGCGCGCCGCTTCAACTCGCGCAGCACAAAAGCGGAAACCTCCGGCGGGGTGAAGACCTTGCCGCCCAGGTCGATCTGGATGACCGACTCGCTGCCGGGCGCGACGCGGAAAGGAAAAAGCTTGAGCTCGTCGGCGACGTCGGCCCGGCCCCTGCCCATCAGGCGCTTGACCGAATAGACAGTGCGCTCGGGCTGCCGCAGCAGGCGCTCGCGGGCCGGCCAGCCGACCACCACCGCGCCGCTCTCCTCGAGCGATACCACCGAGGGCACCAGCGTCCGGCCTTCTTCATCCGGCAGGCAGCGCGGCCGGCCGGTTTCGGGCTCGGTGTAGGCCACCAGGCTGTAGGTGGTGCCGAGGTCGATGCCGATGATCCGCCCCATCAGCTCTCCAGCTCCTCCGTCACGTTGCGCACCAGGTTGCGGATGTAGCTGTGCCGGTTCAGGATTTCGCTCAGGCGGACGAGGGCGGCGCGGTCGCCCCGCTCATCCCAGGCGGAGAACTGCGCGGTCAACTCGGC
Source organism: Acidobacteria bacterium RIFCSPHIGHO2_01_FULL_67_28 (assembly GCA_001766965.1). Lineage (GTDB taxonomy): Bacteria > Acidobacteriota > Terriglobia > Acidiferrales > 2-02-FULL-67-57 > 2-02-FULL-67-57. Next base: position 7,357 of record MEKM01000149.1, read on the forward strand.
GAGCACGGCGTCGAGCTTCTCCTGGAACGCCGCGCGCGTCTTTTCCAGCCGGTGGCGCAGGTCGTCGAGCGCGCGGGCGTCGCCGCCGGCGCTCTTGGCGGCGCGCAGCTCTTCCAGGTACTCGTTCAGCTCGAAGACTTCTTCCAGGAGATCCGCCGGAGCCTGCTGCTTGACCTCGCCGTCCTTCCGCACCCCTTCCAGGCGCAGCAGGTATTCGACCCGGCTGACCGGATCGCGCAGCGTGCGGTAGGCGTCGTTCAAGACGGCCGTGCGCTCCAGGCTCAAGCTGCGCTCGTAGTCGCCCGCCTGGTGGAAGCGGTCGGGATGGAGCTTCCAGCTCAAGTCGTGGAACTGCTTCTCGAGCTGCGCCGGGTCGAGCCCGAGCCGGCGCGGCAGCCTGAAGAAGCTGAAGTAGTCGGCTTCGCCTCCGAGTGGCTGCACCTTGCCGCACTGGTCGCAGAAATGGTTGGCCGCCGGCGGCACGCCCGCGAGCGCCCCCCGGCACTCCCAGCAGGCCAACAGCACGCCGGCGCCGCTCTTTTTCATCGCTCTCTGGCTCATCGTGTTGTCATCCGCTCCGCGGCGCAAAAAAAGTGAGGTTGGCGAACCTCCTGTCCCGGCTCCCGGGACAGAACCCGGCCGCCAACCTCGCCCTGAACGCCCCTTGGCGACCCCGACCAAGTCGGGGCCAAACCCGTCGGCCAAACTCCCGCGGCGGCCGCTAGGCCGAAAACGAAGCCCCGCACCCGCAGCCCTTGCCGGCGTGGGGGTTCTCGAAAACGAACCCCGACTGCATCAGCTCGTTCTTGTAGTCGAGCACGGTGCCGGCCAGGTAAATCAGGCTCTTGGGGTCGACGAAGACCCGCACGCCCTCGAACTCGAAGACCTTGTCCCGGGTGGCGGGCTGGCTGTCGAAGCGCACGGCGTAGGACAGCCCCGAGCAGCCGCCGCCCTGCACCGCCAGGCGCAGCCCGGCGGTGGGCGGGAGCTGCTCCTTGCCCAGGAGCTCGCGCACGCGGGCCACGGCCCGCTCGCTCAATTGGATCATCGGCGTTGCCATCGGTTCCTCTTGCCCGTCCGCCGGGAGCCTGCGCGCGCGGGGGACGAGTCCGTGCCCGCGGCCGCTAGTCGGCCGGGGTCGCGGCCGGCTGCTGGGCCGGGGCGCGCTTCTTGCGGTAGTCGGCCA
>MEKM01000150.1:0-4414 GCA_001766965.1 Acidobacteria bacterium RIFCSPHIGHO2_01_FULL_67_28
GTAGGCATCCACGATGGGCACGAGCAGGCCTTCGGCGGCGGCGCCGGCGGCCACGGCTTCAAGCACGCTCACCGCCACCACGGGCTTCCCGTGCATCTCGGCCAAGCCCTTCACCACCGTCAGCCCCACGCGCAGCGCGGTGAAGGCCCCCGGGCCGTTCGCCACCGCGTAGACGTCCACACCGGCGAGCGGCAGGCTGGCTTGGGCGAGCGCTTGCTGAATGCTGCGGAAGAGCTGGATGGAATGCTGCTCTTCGCTGTGGGGCGCGACCCCGCTCACCAAATGGCCGTCCCGCAGGAGCGCCACGCTCGCATCCTTGCTGCTGGTGTCGAGGGCGAGCAGCCACATGCCTCCATTATAGTGCACTGGCCGCAGGCGTTTACAAAGCCGCGTCGCTGGCCGATAATACGCGCGGCTGCAATGACAGTTCCGCCGCCCTCCACGCCGCTGATGCGGCAGTACCAGGCCATCAAGAAGCAGTACCCGCACGCCCTGTTGCTCTTCCGCCTGGGGGATTTCTACGAGCTCTTCTACGAGGACGCCAAGGTGGCCGCCAAGGAGCTCGAGATCACGCTGACCGCGCGCCACCGCGAGCGCGGCACGCCCGTCCCCATGTGCGGCGTGCCCTACCACGCCGCCGCCACCTACATCGCCCGGCTCATCCGCCGCGGCTACAAGGTGGCGGTGTGCGACCAGATGGAGCTGCCGGGCAAAGGCAAGAAGCTCGTGCGGCGCGAAGTGGTGCGTGTGATTACCCCGGGGACGGCGGTGGATGCGGCGCTGCTCGGCCCGCGCGAGAACAACTACATCGTCGCCTGCCTACCCGACCCGCCGCGGCAAGTGGCCGGGCTGGCCTACGCCGACCTCTCCACCGGCGAATTCCGCGCCACCGAATTTGCCGGCGCGGAGTGGCTCGACCGCGTAGGCGAAGAGCTGCACTACCTGGCTCCGCGGGAGCTGCTGCGGCCGCAGCAGATCAAGCTGCGCGGGCCGGAGTCGCGGGACACCTTGCCGGCTTCTTTCGTCGAGTCGCCGCTCGAAGACTGGCTGTTCGCGCCCGACCAGGCCGAGCGGCTGCTGCGCGAACAGTTCGGTGTCGTGACGCTCGACGGCTTCGGGCTGGGGGGCAAGCAGCTTGCCACCGGCGCCGCCGGGGCCCTCGTCCACTACCTGCGCGAAACCCAGCGCAGCACCCTGGCCCACTTGAGCCGGCCGGCGTTCTATCAGCAACACGAGGCCCTGGTCCTCGACACCGTTTCCATCTACAACCTGGAGCTGCTCGAGCCGCTCTTCGGCAACGACCGCTCGACCACGCTGCTGGCCGCGCTCGACGAGACGGTCACCGCCGCCGGCGGGCGCCTGCTCAAGACGTGGCTGCTGCGGCCCGCGGTGTCGCTCGAGGAGATCACCGCGCGCCTGGACGCGGTCGAGGAATTGGCGCGGGAGACCGTGACCCGGGAGGAGCTGCGGCAGGTTCTCGGCCGCGGCTATGACCTCGAGCGGCTGTTGAGCAAGTGCACGCTCGAAACAGCCACGCCGCGCGACCTGGTGGCGCTCCGGCACACGCTCGAGCTGCTGCCGGACCTCCGCCGCCTCGTCGCGCCGCTCACCGCGGCGCGCCTGCGGAGCCTCCACAGCGCTGCCGATGAGCTGCCGGACCTGCGCGAGCTGATTGCGCGGGCCATCAGCGACGACCCGCCCGCCTCGCTCGCCGACCCGGGCGCCATCCGCCCGGGCTACCACGCCGAGCTCGACGAGTTCCGCCGCCTGCGCGGCCACGGCCAGCAGTACATCGCCGAGATGGAGGCGCGCGAGCGCGGGCGCACCGGCATCGGTTCGCTCAAGGTGCGCTTCAACAACATCTTTGGCTACTACATCGAAGTCTCGAAGCCGAACCTGGCGCGAGCGCCGGCCGACTACGAGCGCAAGCAGACGCTGGTGAACGCCGAGCGCTTCACCACGCCGGAGCTCAAGGAGTACGAGCGCAAGGTGCTCTCGGCGGAAGAGAAGATCGCCGAACTCGAGCGGCAGCTCTTCGCCGAGGTGCGCGGGCAGGTGGCGGCCGCTGCCACGCGCCTCCGCGCCACCGCCGCGGCGCTGGCGCAGCTCGACGTCCTCGCCACCTTCGCCCAGCTCGCCCGCGCCCGGAACTACACCCGGCCGGAATTCAGCGACAGCGGAGAGCTTGAAATCATCGGCGGGCGCCACCCGGTCATCGAGCGCCTGGGCGAAGCCGCCGGCGAGCGTTTCGTCCCGAACGACGCCTACCTGAACGACTCGAGCGATTTGATTCTGCTCATCACCGGCCCGAACATGGGCGGGAAGTCCACCTACCTCCGCCAGGTGGCGATGATTTGTCTCCTGGCGCAGATGGGCGGCTACGTGCCCGCGGCCAAGGCGCGGCTGCCGATTCTCGACCGCATCTATACACGCATCGGCGCCTCCGACAACCTGGCCCGCGGCCGCTCGACTTTTCTTGTCGAGATGGCCGAGACCGCCACCATCCTGAACACCGCCACGCCGCGCAGCCTGGTGCTCCTCGATGAAGTCGGCCGCGGCACCGCCACCTTCGACGGGCTGGCCATCGCCTGGGCGGTGGTCGAGTACCTCCACAGTCACACGCGCCCCAAGACGCTCTTCGCCACGCACTACCACGAGCTGACCGAGCTGGCCGATTTGCTGCCCGGCGTGAAGAACGTCCACGTCTCCGTCAAAGAGTCGGGCGCGGACATCGTCTTCCTGCGCAAGGTCGAGCCGGGCAGCGCCGACAAGAGCTACGGCATCGACGTCGCCAAGCTCGCGGGGCTCCCGCTCGAAGTCATCGAGCGCGCCCGCCAGGTGCTGCTGCGGCACGAGCAGCGCGAGGAAGTGGTGAAGGAAGAGCTCTCGCCGGGCGCGCACGAAGCCCGGCAGCTCCCGCTGCTCACCCCGCTTGACCACAAGATCGTCGAAACCCTCCGCCAACTTGACCTCGACCAGCTCCGCCCGCTCGACGCCCTGAACCTGCTAGCCGAGCTGAAGAAGCAGTTGAGCTGACCGATGCGCGTCCTCGGGCTGATGTCGGGGACTTCAGCCGACGGCATTGACGTCGCGCTCGTGCGCGTCACCGGGCGCGGACGAAACCTGCGCACCCGGCTCGAGCGCTTCTGCACATTCCCCTACCCCGCCGCCGTGCGCAGCGCTGTTTTGCGCGTGGCCAATGCCAACCGCCAGCCCATCGTGAGCGTGGCGGAAATCAGTCAGTTACACTTCCTGCTCGGGGAGCTTTACGCCGAGGCCGTCCAGCGCGCCTGCCGTCGCTTTCGCGTTCCGCTCAAGCGGATTGATCTCATCGGCTGCCACGGCCAAACGGTTTATCACCAGCCGCGGCCGGAGCTGTTCGCCGGGCGGCGCATCGCTTCGACGCTCCAGCTCGGCGAAGCGCAAGTGCTCGCCCAGCGCACGGGCATTCCGGTGGTTGCCAATTTCCGCCCGCGCGACCTCGCTGCCGGCGGCCAGGGCGCGCCGCTCGTCCCTTTCGTGGACTACCTGCTTTACCGCCACCCGCGCCGCGGCCGGGTAGCGTTGAATATCGGCGGCATCGCCAATGTCACCGTAATCCCGGCCGGGGCGCGGCCCGAGCAGGTCATCGCCTTCGACACCGGCCCAGGGAACATGCTGATTGATGCTGTGGTGGAAGCAGTGACTCGCGGCCGACAAAAGTTCGACCGCCACGGGCGACTGGCGGCGTCAGGCAGGCCCAACAAAGGCGCTGTAAAAAGCATGCTCAACCACTGGTTCTTCCGTCGCCCACCTCCCAAAAGCTGCGGACGTGAACAGTTTGGAGCGTCTTTTGCCTCCTGGTTCCTAATGGGGCGGCGAGATAGAAAAGCTGTGGATAGGATCCGCACAGTAACGGAGTATACGATTGGAAGCATCGTGTATGCCTTCAAGCGGTTCATACTGCCGCACTCGCGCATTGATGAAGTGATCGTCAGTGGAGGCGGTGCGCGCAACGATTTCTTGATGCGGCGACTGCAGGAAGAACTACCGGGCCTGCGGTTCCTTCCCGCCGGGAAGTTGGGCGTGGATGAAAAGGCGAAGGAGGCGTTTGCTTTCGCGGTGCTGGCCTACCAAACCTGGCACGGAGAACCGGGCAACCTGCCCTCGGCCACCGGCGCCCGCCGCGCTGTGGCGCTGGGGACAATCGTGCCGGGGAGGCGTTAGCCGCCGAGGATTTCGCGGATGTCGGCTTCGCCGATGGGGCCTTCGCGGAGGATGCTCCAAGTATCGCCGCGCAAATCCACCACCGTCGAAGCCAGCAGGGCCTCCGACTTGCCGCCATCGAGGATGAGCGGCAGGCGGTCGCCGATCTGTTTCATCACCTGGGCGGCATCGGTGCAGGCGGCGAAGCCGGAGAGGTTGGCGCTGGTGC
>MEKM01000150.1:4437-8101 GCA_001766965.1 Acidobacteria bacterium RIFCSPHIGHO2_01_FULL_67_28
TGGGCGGCATCGGTGCAGGCGGCGAAGCCGGAGAGGTTGGCGCTGGTGCCGGTGACGGGCGAGCCCAAGGCGGCAATCACCGCGCAGGGAACCTTCGAGTTCGGCAGGCGCAGGGCGACGCGGCCGGTGCCGCCGGTCACCTTGAAGGGCACGCGCGAAGAGGCTTCGACCACGATCGTCAGCGCTCCCGGCCAGAAGCGCTCCGCCAGCTTGAAGAAGGCGTCCGGCAACTCGGCGACGAACTCGCTGCACTGCTCCATGGTGGTGACGAGAATGGGCAGGGCGCGGCGCTCGGGCCGGCCTTTGATTTCATAGATGCGGGCTACGGCGGCGAGATTGAACGGGTCGGCGGCCAGCCCGTAGAAAGTGTCGGTGGGGACGCCGACCACCTCGCCCCGCCGGATGAGCTGGACGGCGCGCTCGATGGCGCGAGGCTCCGGGCTGTCGGCTGAAACCTTGAGGAGTTCGGCCACACACTTCCCTGTTGTCGGAAGTAATGAGTCCGCGGACTCATTGTCGGCGGAAACTAGCATAAGGCCTTAGGGCAGTCAAGCAACGCGGCGCGCGCTCCGGCGGCCAACTTTACACCCCCGAATGGCTCTGCTAGGCTGGCCGAGAGAGACGCCCAGAGCGATGAAAGCCCGACCCAGCGTGCGCATCGCAGTCTCGAGCCTGCGGCATCCGCTGTTGCGGCGGTTCCGGGAAGCCTGGCGGCGGGGCGAGTTGACCGAGGACGGCTGCTGCGCCGTCGAAGGGCAGCACCTGCTCGAAGAAGCCTTCCGCAGCCCGGTGGAAGTGGTGGCGCTGCTGGCCCCGCAGTCGGCCGAGGCGCAACTCGCCCGCTTCGAGGCAGCCAACCCTTCGGCAGGCTCAGGGCAAGTCGGGCGCATCCGCTCCTACGTCACCTCCGACCGCATCTTCCGCGCCCTGGCGCCCACCGAAACCCCGCAGGGCCTGGCCGCCCTGGTGCGCCTGGCGACTCCGCCGCTCGAATCGGCGCTGGTCTCCCGCCCGGCGGCGTTGGCGGTGGCGCTCATCGGATTGCAAGACCCCGGGAACCTCGGAACCATCCTGCGCTCGCTCGAAGCTTTCGGCGGCGCCGCCTGCCTGCTCGGGCCCGACAGCGTGAGCCCCTACAACCCGAAGGCCGTGCGGGCCTCCGCCGGCTCGCTCTTCCGCGTGCCGGTCTACCGCGGCGTGGCCTCCGACAAGATCCTCGATCTCGCGCGGCGGCACGGGTTGCAGGCGGTGGCGCTGGCGCCGCGGGCCTCCCTGGCGCTCAACCAGCTCGACCTCACCAAGCCGACGGTATTCTTCATCGGGCGGGAAGGCAGCGGCCTGCCCGACGACCTGCTAAAACAGGCCGACCGGGTAGCGCGCATCCCCCTGGCCGCGGGCGTGGAATCGCTGAACGCCGCCATGGCCGCCAGCCTGGCGCTCTACGAGGCGGCCCGGCAGCGGGGATTCAAGGAGTAGCCGTGGGACTGTTCGAGCCGGCAACGGGAAAAAAGCGCGGGACACAGCCCTCGCCGCTCGCCGAGCGCATGCGCCCGCAAACGCTCGAAGAGTTCGTCGGGCAGGACCACCTGGTCGGCGCGGGCAAGCCGCTCCGAGTGCAGATCGAATCGGACGAGCTGACCTCGCTCATTTTCTGGGGGCCGCCGGGCTCGGGCAAGACCACGCTGGCGCGGCTCATCGCGGGCCTGACGGCGAGCGAGTTCATCCCCTTCAGCGCCGTCTTGAGCGGCATCAAGGAGATCAAGCAGGTGATGGCGGGGGCCGAGCGCGCCCGGCACGCCGGCCGGCGCACCATCGTGTTCATCGACGAGCTGCACCGCTTCAACAAGGCGCAGCAGGACGCTTTCCTGCCCCACGTCGAGCAGGGAAACATCATCCTCATCGGGGCGACGACGGAGAACCCGTCGTTCGAAGTCATCGCGCCGCTCTTGAGCCGCGCCAAGGTGTACGTGCTGCAAGCGCTGACGACCGAGCAGCTGGTCGGGCTGCTCCAGCGGGCGCTCGCCGACGACAAACGCGGCCTGGGCGGCTTGAAGGTCGAGCTCGACGACAAACTCCTGGGCGAGATCGGCGTCTACGCCAACGGCGACGCCCGCGTCGCCTACAACACGCTGGAGGCCGCGGCACTCGGCACCAAACCCGAGCGGGGGAAGCGGCGCGTCACCCGCGAGCTGGTCGAGAACGTGATGCAGCGCCGGCTGCTGCTCTACGACAAGGCCGGCGAAGAGCACTACAACCTCATCTCGGCGCTGCACAAGTCGGTGCGCAACAGCGATCCCGACGCCGCGCTCTACTGGCTGGGGCGCATGCTCGAGGCGGGCGAAGACCCGCTCTACATCGCGCGCCGGCTGATGCGCATGGCCTCGGAAGACATCGGCCTGGCCGACCCGCGGGCGCTCACGGTGACGGTGGACGCCATGCAGGCGGTGCACTTCGTGGGGATGCCGGAGGGCAACCTGGCGCTGGCGCAGGCGGCGGTCTACCTGGCGCTGGCGCCCAAGTCGAACGCGCTCTACGTCGGCTACGGAAAAGTGCGCGAGGACGTGGCGCGCACGGTGGCCGAGCCTGTCCCGCTCCACCTGCGCAACCCGGTCAGCGGGCTGATGCGCGAGCTCGACTACGGCAAGGGCTACGAGTACGCCCACGAGCAGGAGCACAAGACGACGTCGATGCCCTGCCTGCCCGAGAGCCTCCGGAACCGGCGCTACTACCGGCCCACGGAGGAGGGCTACGAGCAAGAGCTCAAGAAGCGCCTGGAGCAAATCGGCCAGTGGAAAAAAGAGAAAAAGTGAAAACGGGTCTGCGAGTATCGCTCGGCTTCGTCCTGTTGTTCCTGGCCGCCACTTTCCTGCCGCGCGCGCAGGGGCCGGCTGCCGAGTTTGTCGCCACCATCGACACGGGCAGTGATTTGGCGGTGGTGGCGGCCTGGTCGCCCGACGGGCAGCGGTTGGCCTACGGCACCGAGAAAGAGGTCCGCGGCGGGCGGCGCCCGCTTAGCGTCGACGACGCCCCCGTGCGCTATCCCGGCGAAGTCTGGGTGAGCGACCTCGTGGCCCAACCCAAGCGCCTCCTCAAGCACGATTTTCTCCGCAACCAGGAAGGCGACTTCTTCAGCTTTTCGGTGGAGCGCCTAGGGTGGTCGCCCAACGGGGCAAGACTCGCCGTCGAACTCCGCGACGAGCGCAAGAACACCCTCACCTTCCTGCTCACAGCCGACGGCAAGAAGGTGGAGCTCGGGTCGAGCAAGCGGAACTTCGTCCCCGGGTACAACGGCGCCTGGCTGGGCGACAACGAGAGCCTGGGGCTGCTCGCGGAAGCGCTCGCGCCGCGGCTGCTGCACCGGGTCTTCGTCGTGCGCGTGACCGCCGGGCGCGACCTCGCCGTTTTCGAGGGACACACGTTTGCCGCGTTGGCCTGGCTGCCCCGCGCCCAGAAGGTCGCGGCGGTGGAGCGCGACCTCGAGTTTGCCCGGCCGCCGCGGCTCGTCCTCGGCGATCTGGAGCGGAGCACGTTGGCTCCGCTCGACGAGCTGCGCGCGGGCTACCTTGGCGGCTTGCAGGCTTGCCCCGATGAAAGCTGCGTGACCTACTTCATCGGGCAGAACAAGCTGGCGGTCAAAAGCCTGGTGGCGGAAGAACCGGCCGAG
>MEKM01000151.1:0-5733 GCA_001766965.1 Acidobacteria bacterium RIFCSPHIGHO2_01_FULL_67_28
TGACACCGCGTTTGTTGTATTCTCACCGAGGGAAGTAGGTATGGAGGTGCGCGCGTTACGATGAACCAACCTGCTACCGGGGTTCCCCCGGTTCTGCTGACCATTGCCGGCTTCGATCCGTCCGCCGGCGCCGGCATCGCCGCTGACCTGAAAACCTTCGCCGCTCACAACTGCTACGGCGTCGCCGCCGTCACCGCCGTCACCATCCAGTCGACCCGCGGAGTGAAAGGCGTGCAGCCGGTTTCGGCGGAAGTGCTGCGGGCGCAGCTCGAGGAGTTGATCAAGGACGTGCCGGTCGCCGCCGTCAAGATCGGGATGCTGGGCACGCGCGCCAACGTCCAAGTGGTCGCCGAGTTGCTCGAGAAGAAAAAGTTTCCCTTCGTGGTGCTCGACCCGGTGCTCAAGGCGACGAGCGGGCTGGAGCTGCTTGACGCCACGGGCGTGAAGGAGTTGAGCAAGCGCCTGCTCGGGCTCGCCACCGTCATCACCCCCAACATCGCCGAGGCCGCCGTGCTCTCCGGCCTCGAGATCAAAGGCGAGGAAGGAATGAAAGCGGCGGCGCAGAAGCTGCGCGAGCTCGGCGCCCGCGCCGTCGTCATCACCGGCGGCGATTTGGAGAAGCCGGTTGACGTCTTCTACGACGGCACGACTTGCACGCCCTTCGGCGGCGAGCGCGTGAAGTCGGAGAACACCCACGGCACCGGCTGCGCCTTTTCTTCCGCCATCGCCGCCAATCTCGCCCTCGGCCGCCAGCTCGACGACGCCGTCATGCTGGCCAAGGCCTACGTCCGCAAGGCCATCGAGAGGGGTTATCCCATCGGCAAGGGCAAAGGGCCGCTCAACCATTTCTACCGCCAGCAGAACGGCCAGATGGCCCATTCGCATTCGACCCACGTGCCGGCTGAAGGCCCCGCCCACGCCATGAGCCACTTCTAGCCTGGTTTTTTGCTGGTTTCCGCAACGGCCTGCCCATCCGGGCAGGCCGCTTTATTTCAGCCGCTGTCATCCCGCCTGTCCTGAGCGAGCGTAGCGAGTCGAAGGAAGCGCAGCGAGGGATCTGCATTTCCTGTGCGAGACAACACGGCGGGGCGGACAGGCAGGAATGCCTGTCCTACTGGAATAGGAGGTTTGGTGGGGCAGACACTCTTGTCTGCCCGATTTCCTTCCCTTTCCGTTCAGCCCACAGGCTTCTGCCCGTGGGCGCCAGCGGCAGAAGCCGCCAGCCTGAACTCCGGGCGAGGCTTCAGCGGCGGAAGACGAGGACGCCGGCCACAATGGTCGCGGCAGCAGCGCCGCGGAAGCTCCAGCCGTCGAAGGGCGAGTTGCGGCTCTTGGAGACGCCCTCGGCGGCGCGGTAGGTCCACTTCCGTTCCAGGTCGAGCACGGTCAGGTCGGCGGGCGCGCCGACTTTGAGCTGCCCGCCTTCGACTCCTAGGATGCGCGCCGGGTTGGCGGAGAAGAGCTCGACGAGGCGCGGGAGAGTAATCTTGCTGGCGTGGAAGAGCTTGTCGAGCGCCAGCGCCACCGCGGTCTCGAGCCCGATGACGCCGAAGGGCGCCGACTCGAAGTCGGCCTGCTTCTCGGTGGGCGTGTGCGGGGCGTGGTCGCTGGCGATGGCGTCCACCGTGCCGTCGGCGAGCCCTTCGACCAGCGCCGTCACATCGTCCGCCGTGCGCAGCGGCGGGTTCATCTTGGCGCGGGTATCGTACTCGCGGCAGGCCTCGTCGGTCAGGGTGAAGTGGTGCGGGGTGACCTCGCAGGTGACGCGTACGCCTGCGCGCTTGGCGCGGCGGACGACTTCGAGCGCGCCGCGGGTCGAAAGATGCGCCAGGTGGATGTGCCCGCCCGCGAGCGCGGCCATCACAACGTTGCGGGTGACGGGGAGCTCTTCGGCCAGCGCCGGGATGCCGCGCAGGCCCAGCCGCAGGGCGCAGTCGCCTTCGTGCATCACGCCGCCGGCCGCAAGCTGCGGGTCTTCGCAGTGGTCAATCACCGCAAGGTTGAGAGCGGCGGCGTATTCCAGCGCGCGGCGCAGGATGCGGCTGTTCCAGACCGGGTGGCCGTCGTCGCTGAAGGCGACGGCACCGGCGGCGCGGAGCGATTCGAGCTCGGCCAGTTCTTCGCCGGCGAGGTTCTTCGTGACCGCGCCGATGGGATAGACGCGGGCGCCGCCCGCCTGCGCGGCCTGGGCGAGGATGTAGCGGGTGACGAGCGCGGTGTCGTTCGCCGGCTGGGTGTTGGGCATGCAGGCGACGGCGGTGAAGCCGCCGGCGGCGGCGGCGCGGGCGCCGCTCTGGATGGTTTCGGCGCTCTCCTTGCCGGGCTCGCGCAGGTGGACGTGCATATCAATGAAGCCAGGGGCGACGACGAGATTCGCGGCGTCGAAGACCTCGGCGCCGGCGCGCTCGATCTTCGCCTCCACGGCGGCGAGGCGGCCGTCTTCGAGGAGGATGTCGCGGCGGGCGTCGAGCTTGGAGGCCGGGTCGACGACGCGGCCGTTCTTGATGAGGAGCGGCTTCACGACGCGCCTCCGGCCAGGAGCTCGAGCAGCGCCATCCGCACCGCCACGCCGTTTTCGACCTGGTGGGGAATCACCGACCGCGAGCTGTCGGCCACTTCGCCGGCGATATCGATGCCGCGCAGGAAGGGCCCGGGGTGCATGACGATGGCGTCGGGCTGGGCGCGCGCCAGGCGCTCCGTGGTCAGGCAGTAGTGCCGGGCGTACTCGGCGGGGGAGGCGAAGAGCGGCTCGCGCTGCCGCTCGAGCTGCACGCGCAGCATCATCACGACGTCGGCGGCCGCGAGCGCCTGGTCGAGCTCGTGACAGACGGTGACGCCCGGGGCGAGCTTCTCGAATCCCTTGGGCACGAGCGGCGGCGGCCCGCCGAGCGCGATGCGCGCCCCGAACTTCGAGAGCAAGTGGATATTGGAGCGGGCGACGCGGCTGTGGAGGATGTCGCCGAGGATGGCGACCTTGAGGTTGTCGAGCCGCCCCTTGTGGTCGCGGATGGTGAGGGCGTCGAGCAGGGCCTGGGTCGGGTGCTCGTGCAGGCCGTCGCCGGCATTCAGAATGGGCACGCTCGTATGCCGCGCCAGGAACTGCGGCACGCCGGAGGCCTGGTGGCGGATGACCAGCGCGTCGGGCCGCATCGCCACCAGCGTCTTCACCGTGTCGAGCAGCGACTCGCCCTTCTGCACGCTCGAGGCCTCCAGCGCCAGGTTCACCACGTCCATCCCCAGCCGGTCGGCGGCCAGCTCGAAGGAGATGCGCGTGCGCGTGGACGGCTCGAAGAAGGCGAGCACCAGGCTCTTGCCGGCCAGCAGATCGTTGCGGGAAACCGGCCGGGTCTCGTGCGCGGTTCTGGTCTGGTACTTCTGCGCGGTCGCGAGGACGAGCTCGATGTCCTCGATCGAAAGCGGCTCGATTCCCAACAGGTGTGGCTGCGAGAGGCGGGCAACAACCTTGCGGGCCGCCACGAGGCTCCTCGTCAGGACACTTTTTCGACCAGCATAACTCTTTCTTCCGAATCCGTTTCGCGCAGGCGCACTTCGACGATTTCGTCGGCGGTGGTCTGCAAGTGGCGGCCGACGTAGGTGGCCTCGATGGGCAGCTCGCGCCAGCCGCGGTCAATCAGCACGCAAAGCTGCACGCGGGCGGGCCGCCCGTAGTTGAACAGGGCGTTCATCGAAGCGCGGGTGGTGCGGCCGGTGTAGAGCACGTCGTCCACCAGGATGACGGTCTTGCCGTCCACGGCAAACCCGAGCGGCTCTTCTTTGACGACGGGTTGCGGGCCGATGGTGGAGAGGTCGTCGCGGTAGAGGGTGACGTCGAGCGTGCCCACCGCCGGCCGCGTCTTTTCGATTTGTTCCAGGCGCTGGGCCAGGCGCTCGGCCAGCGGCACGCCGCGCCGGCGGATGCCGACCAGCGCGATCTGCCCGATGCCGTTGTTGCGCTCCACAATCTCGTGCGCCAGCCGCACCAGGGTGCGGTCGATCTCCGCCGCCGACATCAGCTGGGCTTTTTCCCGGATCTGCATGCGCGCAGGCCCGCCTCCGGAGGCAACCACCCGTGGGGTTGAGCCGCGGCGGACAGACCGACCCAGTGTAAGGGCGGCCGGCCCAGAGTGTCAAGGAACGCCCGCGCCCCGTGTGGTAAACTGGCCGGCACTCGCTGTTCAGCGAGAAAACAGTGCGGAGCGTGGAAGAATGATTCGATACCGGAAAAGATTCGTGTGGTGCTGGTTGGCCATCTTCTCTCTGCTCTCGCCGGGCATCTTCAGCGGGGACAACCCCGACGATCAACTCCTGATTCTGCTCACCAACGACGACGGGTATGATGCCCCGGGTCTGCGGGCGCTGGCCGAAGCGCTGGCGCCGCTGGGCGAAGTGGTGGTGGCGGCGCCGGTGGACAACCAGAGCGGGACCGGGCACGGCACCACTTCGCGGCAGTTCATTTCTGCACGGCCGATTGAACTTGTTCCCGGCGTCCGCGGCTACGCCCTGGCGGCGCGCCCGGCCACCTGTGCCCGGCTGGCCCTGGAAGCCTTGCTGCCGCGTCGCCCCGATCTGGTCTTGAGCGGAATCAACCGGGGCCTGAATGTGGGAGTCGTGACCTATTACTCGGGCACGGTGGGAGCGGCGCGGGAAGCCGCCTTCCTGGGGATCCCGGCCATCGCCGTCTCCCTGCAGGGAGACAACGCCGCCGACTACGCCGCCACGGCTGCCTTTGTGCGCCGCTTGGTCGAAGAGTTGAGGAAGCAGGGCCGGCTCCGCCCCGGCCTTTTCTTGAATGTGAACGCGCCGGCCGGCGGCTGGCGCAGCGTCGAGTTCACCCGCCAGAGCGCGACCCCGACGCCGCAGGTTTTCACGCGCACCACCAATCCCCGCGGGGACCTCTACTTCTGGTCGGACTACCGCGCCCTGCCGGATGATGTCGAGGGAACGGACGTGTGGGCGGTGGCGCACGGCTCTATTTCCATCACTCCACTGCAAATCGATCAGACCCAGGCTGCCGGGCTCGACTGGCTGCGGCAACTGCAACTCGAAGCGGCTCCCGCTACCGCCGGCAGGTAGGCCATGGGCGTAGACCTTAGCGTCGAGCTGGCCGGGCTGCGCCTGAAGAACCCGGTGCTCGTCGCCTCCGGCACCTTCGGCTACGGGATCGAGTTCGCCGAGCAGGTGGACTTGAACCGGCTGGGCGGCATCGTGGTGAAGGGTCTCTCGGCGCAGCCGATGGAGGGCGCCCCGGCCCCGCGCCTCTGCGAGACTCCGGCGGGGATGCTCAACGCCGTCGGCTTGCAGAACATCGGCGTGCGCGCCTTCATCGCCGAAAAACTCCCCGCGCTCGCCCGCTTCGACACCGCCATCATCGCCAACGTCTTCGGGCACACGGTCGAGGAATACGTGGAAGTGATCGAGCAGTTGGAGCGCGCCGAGGGCGTGGCCGCCTACGAGCTGAACATCTCCTGCCCCAACGTCAAGCGCGGCGGGGTGCAGTTTGGGACCGACCCGCAATTGACGCGCGAGGTGGTGGGCGCCGCGCGGCGGGCGGCCCGGCGCCGCCCGCTCATCGTCAAGCTTTCGCCGAATGTCACCGACATCGCCGCCCTGGCGCGGGCGGCCGAGGAAGCCGGGGCGCAGGCCTTGTCGGCGGTGAACACCTTCACCGGGATGGCCATTGACCTGGCCACCCGGCGCTCGCGGCTCGGGCAGCCGACGGGGGTCTCTCCGGCC
>MEKM01000151.1:5782-5869 GCA_001766965.1 Acidobacteria bacterium RIFCSPHIGHO2_01_FULL_67_28
CGTGCGCATCCCCGTAATCGGCCTCGGGGGGATCGCCACCGGGAAGGACGCCGCCGAATTCCTGGTCGCAGGCGCCAAAGCCGTTCA
>MEKM01000151.1:5912-6031 GCA_001766965.1 Acidobacteria bacterium RIFCSPHIGHO2_01_FULL_67_28
ATCATAGAAGAGTTGGAAACCTATTGCAGAAGCAACAAGATAGCCAAGGTTTCCGAACTCTATGGAACGCTGCGGACGGAGTAGAAAAAGCGAAGCCCAGGCGAAATGTTGCTTGACTT
>MEKM01000152.1 GCA_001766965.1 Acidobacteria bacterium RIFCSPHIGHO2_01_FULL_67_28
TCTTCGACCGCAAGGAAATCCTGCCGCTCTTCGAGCAGGGCGCAGCCGACGGGCGCCTGCTGCGCCCGGCGAACTATCCCGGCTCGACCCCCGGCCGCGGGCTCTGGGTCGGCCACAGCCGCGGCGGCGCGCCCTGCGCGGTGCTGAACCTCCAGGGACGCGTCTTCATGCCGCAGATTGACTGCCCCTTCCAGACGGCCGACCGGCTGCTCGGGCAGCTCCCGAAGGACATCAAGGTCATCCTGGTGGACATGCACGCCGAGACCACGTCGGAAAAGCAGGCCATGGGTTGGTATCTCGACGGGCGGGTCTCGGCCGTGCTCGGCACGCACACGCACGTCCCCACCGCGGACGAAAAGATTCTCCCCGGCGGCACCGCCTACGTGACTGACGTGGGGATGACGGGGCCCTACGAGTCGGTCATCGGGAACGTGAAGGAAGACGTGCTCAAGCGCTTCCTCACCGGGCTGCCGCAGCGGCTCGACGTGGCCGCCGGCGACGCGCGCTTGTGTGGCGCCGTGCTCGAGATTGACGACTCCACCGGCCGCGCCCGCACCCTCGAGCGGATCACGCTCAAGGACAACCGCCTGTAGGCGCGCCGCCTACTCAACCACTCCGAGGTGATGGAAGCCCTGGGTGTCCCGCGTCGTGCCGGAAAAGAACCGCTGGAGGAGTCCGCGCGGAAGTTTGAGGCGAGGAAACTCCGGCGGGGCGGTTTCCGGGGACGGTTCGACCCGACCCGAGGCGGCCTCGGCGGACTTCGACTCCGCCTCGCCCGCCCCCTGCTTTTCTTCCGACCCGCTGGTCTGGCGGGCTCGCACTTGCGCGTCGATTTGCCGGCCAACCTCGGCCAGCCCCTCTTCCAACCGCCCCCGCTCCAGCCAGGCCTCGAGGTCCGAGAAACCGAAGGTCGAGAGCGCGGCCGGAAGCCGCGCCCGCATCGCCCGGAGCGCGAGGGAGTCCGCCAGGAACGGCCCCGAGCGGGAACGGGCGAGCGCTTTCTTCAGTTCATCCTGGCTGGGCCCGATGAGCAGCCACTCTCGCGTGAGCGCCAGGGCAGCCATGGGCTTCGGCTCCGACTCCGCGGTCCCGGGCAGGGAGAAACTGAAGTAGAAGATCTCGTCCGGGCCGCTGCCCTCCGAGAGCTCCCCCACATCCAGCCGGCCGGCGAGGAGCGGGAGCAGGTTGCGCAAGACGGTCAGGGCGCGGTCGCGGTCGCGCACCTGCATGGCATAGAGGTTGCGCACGTCGTCGCCTGCCTCCGGAATGTAGGCGAACTGGCTGAACTCCGGGCCCCAGCTGTCAGCCAGTTGGGCGAGGGTCACTCCCATCAGGCCCTCGACCATTCCCTGCGCGCCGGCGACGAGTCGGCCTTGCTGCGGCGGCAGCAGCAGCCTCACCGCTCGTTCCAGGTAGGCCCACAGGGCGCCCAGGTTCGTTTCCGACACTGAATAGCTCAACGCGTCGGCGGGCGCCAGGCGCAGCGAGGCAAAATCGGCCACCGGGGCGGCGAGGAAGCGAGGCGAGTCGCCGCGGTCGGCGGCGTAGAGGCCGGCCAATTGATACCGAAGCCGCGCCGGCTCCAGCCGCAGATTGAGCAGCACGGAGTCCCAGTCTCCCAACCCGAAGGCCTCCGCCACGGTGCCCGGCGTCAGGTGGGTGGGCGGCTGTGTCTCCGTCACCGGCAACGCCTTCAGCAGGTCGGTGAGAGCGCCCACGTTCACGAAAAGCTCCACCTGCGACTCCGCGTCGGCGTAGGCGCGGGCGCGGCGGTACGCCGGAGCTTCCTCCAGGCGCGACACGGGCGCAGCCCGGAGCGCGCGGAACCAGGCCTCGGCGACCTGCTGGTTGTCGCTCCCGGCGGCCCAGCGGCCGAGCCGGGCTTCATAGCTCGTGGTCTTGCCCGCCGCGTCCACCCACTGCTCGACCGTCAAGCCCTCGAATTCGTATTGCGCTTTCTTCGACGCCTTCCACCGCTCGGCGAGCTGCCGGTTGAGGTCCTCCAACCCGGTCATGTCTTGCAGGAAGACCATGGCGACCGTCTCTCCGCTCTTCCCGGCGGCGACGCTCGGGACCGGCACCACCGCCAGCAGCCCGGGCGTGCTCACCAGCCGGACGAACTCGTCCCACGAAAGGTCAAAGCGCGGAGACCCCGTGCCGGCCTCGGCCTTCTTGTCACCGGCCTGGCTTTTGTCGGGCGCGCCGCTTGCCCCGGTCCCCTTTTGCCCGGCGGCCGCGCGCCGCTTCCGCTCGAACTCCCCCGCCTGCTCGAAGTAAGTCTTCACGGCCCGCCAGTTGTCCTTCATTTCCGGGGACTCAACGAAGCGCAGGAGCGGGTTGGTGCCGCGGAGGCGTGGAAGCTGGTCCAGCCCTTTCCAACTCACGTAGAAGAGCGTGTTGTGGGGAAGGCGGCCGCGGTACTGTTCGAGAGGTTCTTCTTGAGCCCGGGCGGGCAAGCCGAGCCCCGCCCAAACCAGCAGCCCGAGGAGGCAACTGCTCAAGAATCTTTTCATTGTCGCGACTACGGAACGCCCGCGCTGGCGCCACGCTACTCCGGGCCACCAGCGATGTCAAGCAACCCGCGCCCTCACTCGGCTTGCCTGCCCGGCCTCCGGCTCGTAGAATCGTCGGGATGTTTTTCTCTCGAAAACGCATTCCAGCTCTTGTTCTTGGATTGGCGGTCGGCTTGGCCATGAGCCTGGCAGCCCAAACCCTGCGGCTGGCCAGCATCCAGATCAACGGCTCGAAACGTCTGCCCGCCGACCAGGTGGCGGCCGCCAGCGGCTTGACCATCGGCGAGCCCGTCAGCCTGCAGGACCTGCAAAGCGCGGCCGACCGGCTGGCCCAGCTCGGCCTCTTCGAGTTCGTTACCTACCGCTATGAGACCACGGCCACCACCATCTCGGTCGAGTTCGTCGTGGAAGAGACGGCACGCTTCCGGCCTTGCGAGTTCGACAACTTCGTGTGGATGCCTCGCGAGGAGGTGCTGGCCCGCCTGCAGGAAGAGATCCCGCTCTTCATCGGCGAGGCCCCGCCCGGCGGCTTCCTGACCGACGAAGTGCAGCGCGTCTTGGCGGCCATCCTGGCGGAGCGCGGTATCCGCGCTCGCGTCGTGTTTTTCCCCACGCTAAGCGACACGGGCGGCGTGAACCTGTTCCGCATCGAAGGCGTGCCCATCCCGGTGGCCTCGCTCCGCTTTCCCGGCGCCGCCCAAGTCGACGAAGAGCAGCTCCAGCGCGCCAGCCAGAGCCTGCTGGCGCGGGACTACTCCCAGTCATTTCTCCGCGGGTTCATCCAAGGAACGCTCCTGCCGCTCTACCGCGCCAAAGGTTTTCTGCGCGCCCGCTTCAACGCGCCGCAGGTAGCCTATCTGGGCGAAGCCGAAGGCACCCACCCGGTTGTGCTCACGCTCCCGGTCGAAGAAGGCGTGCCCTATCGTGTGCGGGAGATCCGCTGGAGCGGCAACGAAGTTCTTTCCGCCGGCGAGCTCCAGAAGCGCGTCTCCCTCCGCGTCGGCGACGTGGCCGATACGGTGCGCCTAGAAGCCGACCTCGACCGGATCCGCAGCGAGGGCTACGGTGAGCGCGGCCACCTCCTGGCCCGGCTCCGCATCGAGCCGGAGTTCGACGACGAAACCCGCACGGCCGCGCTGACCGTCCGCGTCGAGGAAGGCGCCCTCTATCGTTTCCAGGCGCTGGTCCTTGAAGGCCTGCCGGCGAGCGCCGCCGCCGAGCTGCAGAAGCGCTGGAAGCTGGCTCCGGGGGAGCCGTACAACGCCGTTTATGTGAGCTCCTTCATAAAAGATGACGTGGCCGCGGTGCTGCGGCGCGTCTCGGACCGGCCGGTCAACATCGATTCCCGTCTCACGCGCGACGACGAGCACAAGACGGTCATCCTCCTGCTGCGCTTCCGCTAGTGCTGCTACAATCGTTCCCGGACGATGTTTGAGGCGCTGACGGAAAAACTCGGCCGGACGTTCAAGAGCCTGCGGGGCGAGGGCAAGCTCTCGGAAGCCCACATCACCGAGGCCTTGAGCCAGATCCGTCTGGCATTGCTCGAAGGCGACGTCCACTTCCAGGTCGTCCAGCAGCTCACCGACAACATCCGCCGCCGGGCGCTCGGACAAGAGGTGCTGCTGGCGCTCTCGCCCGACCAGCAGGTGCTGAAGATCGTGCGCGACGAGCTGGTTCAGCTCCTCGGCGTGGCGCACACCCCGCTCCAATTCGCCAAGAAGCCGCCCTCCATCATTTTTCTCACCGGCCTCCAAGGCTCCGGCAAGACCACCACCACCGGCAAGCTCGGCAAGTGGCTGGCGAAGACCGGCCACCGCCCCATGGCGGTTTCGACCGACGTGCGCCGGCCGGCGGCGCGCGAGCAGCTCCGGCAGATCGCGCGGGCGGTCGGGCTGCCCGTCGTCGAGAAGGAGTCCAGCGACCCGCTGGAATTACTCAAAGCCGCGAAGCGGGAAGCCGAGCTTTCGGCTTACGACGTGGTGCTGGTGGACACGCAGGGGCGGCTGCACATTGACGCGGAGCTGATGGGCGAGCTCGAGGCGATGAAGAAGGCCTACCCGCCGGTCGAAACCCTCTTCGTCGCCGACGCCATGACCGGCCAGGACGCGGTCAAAAGCGCCGGCACGTTCCACGAGCGGTTGTCCCTCACCGGCGTGATTCTCACCAAGATGGACGGCGACGCCCGCGGCGGCGCCGCACTCTCCATCCGCTGGGTCACCGGCCAGCCCATCAAGTTCATCGGCACAGGCGAAAAGTACGACGCCCTCGAGCCTTTCCATCCCGACCGCATCGCCAGCCGCATCCTCGGCCTGGGCGACGTCCTCTCGCTCATCGAGAAAGCAGAAGAGACCGTTGACCGCGCCAAGGCCGAGGAGCTCGAGGAAAAGCTTCGCCGCGCCGAGTTCACGCTGGAAGATTTCCGCGACCAGCTCCGCCAGCTCAAGAAGATGGGGCCGCTCGACCAGGTCCTCGACATGATTCCCGGCGTGGCGCCCGAGGTGCGCGGGCAGGCCGTGGACGACCGCAAGCTCAAGCGCCTGGAGGCCATTATTGATTCGATGACACCGAAGGAGCGCCGCCGCCCGGACGTCCTCGACGGCCGGCGCCGCCGGCGCGTGGCCCGCGGCAGCGGCACCACGGTGCAGGAGATCAACCAGCTCCTGCGGCAGTTCGCCGAGATGCGCCGGCTGATGAAGGCCATGAAAGGCGGCGAGAAGGAAGCCATGCGGAAGCTGGCGGCGCGCTTCGGCGGCAAGATGAAGCTGCCGCTGTAACACACTCACGCTGTCATTCTGAGGAGCCGAAGGCGACGAAGAATCTCAATCGTATCCACTGGCAAGATTGAGATCCTTCGCTTCGCTCAGGATGACAACTCGCTAGGGCGGCCATGAAGGTTTTGGTGACGGGCGGGACGGGTTTTCTGGGGGCGAACCTGGTGCACCACCTGGTGACCCGGGGCGACCAGGTGCGCGTGCTGAAGCGGCGGCGCACGCCGCCCGACATCCTCGCGGGACTTCCGGTTGAATTCGTCGAAGGCGACGTCACCGACGCCGATTCCCTGCTCCGCGCCTGCCAGGGAGTCGAGGGCGTCTACCACGTGGCGGCGCTGGTGAGCTACTGGCGGCCGCGGCGCGCCTGGCAGCACCGGGTGAACGTCGAAGGGACGCGCAACGTGGTGGAGGCGGCCGCGCGCGCCGCCGTCCGCCGCATCGTCCACACCAGCTCGATCGCCGCCATCGGCTTTCGCGCCGACGGCCAGCCCGCCGACGAAGACACCCAGTGGAACTGGGGGCCGCACGACATCGGCTACTGCACGACGAAACACCTAGGCGAGCAGGAGGCGCTCGAAGGGAACGCGCGCGGCCTCGAAGTGGTGGTGGTGAACCCGGCGGTGATTTTCGGCCCGCGCGACGTCCACCGCAACACCGGCCGGCTCTTGACGATGGTGGCGCACCACTCGGTGCTGGTCTGGCCCGACGGCGTCATCACCACGTGCGACGTCGACGACGTCTGCGCCGGGCACGTCGCCGCCATGGAGCGCGGCCGGCCCGGGCGGCGCTACATCCTGGGCGGCGAGCACTGGCGCTTCCCCGACTTGATTCATGCGGTGGCGGAGCTGCTCGGAAAGAAAGTTCGTGTCCTCGCGGCGCCCGAGTGGCTGGAGTCGCTGGTGGCGTGGAGCCTCTACGGAATGTCGCGGGTGACGCGGCGCGAGCCGGCGCTGACGCCGGAGCTGGTAACGGTGCGGCGCCTGGTGGGAACCTACAGCTCGGCGCGCGCCCTCCGCGAGCTCGGCTTCCCGCAGACCCCGCTGCGACAGACGCTCGAAAAAACCTACCGCTGGTACGTGGAGAACGGCTTCCTTAAAGACCGCAGGTAGCGCCCCTGTCCCTCGGCTGTCGCTCGGGACGGTGAGCGAAAGTCGAACCGCGGGACGCAACCTGCGCTACCAGGTAAACAGGTAGCGCGGGTTCCCGAAGGGTACCCGCGGCCGTTCCCCTTTGCGGGCGGGCGGGATGCGGGTATAATGGTTGAATCTTGGGGAGGTGACGAACTTGCTGAGGATCCGGTTGAGCCGTGTGGGGAAGAAGAAGCAGCCCGCCTACCGCGTGGTGGTGATTGACCAGCGCAAGGCCCGCGACTCCGCCTACGTCGAGGTGGTGGGCCACTACGACCCCCTGCGGCCGTCGGCGGGCGTGAACCTCAAGGCCGACCGCATCCAGTACTGGCTCAGCAAGGGCGCCCAGCCGACCGACACCGTCCGCAGCTTCCTGCGCGAGCACAAGCTGGTATAGAATTGCGGCACTTCTAGCCCGAAGTTCAAGAGGCCCCTGGGGAGCAGGAAAAGGGGGCGCCGATGCGAGAGCTGGTCGAGCAGATTGCCAAGTCTCTGGTGGACCATCCCGACAAGGTGACGGTGAACGCCGTCGAAGGCGAGCAGGTGACGGTGCTGGAGCTGCGCGTGGACCCGTCCGACCTCGGCAAGGTCATCGGCAAGCAGGGCCGCACCGCCCGCTCCATCCGCACCATCCTGGGCGCGGCGGGGATGAAGCTGCGGAAACGCTTCACCCTCGAGATCCTGGAGTAGGCCCGGTTGACTTCGCGCTGGCTGACCGTGGCCCGTCTGGTCAAGACCCAGGGGCGCCGCGGCGAAGTGGCCGCCGAGCTCCTCACCGATTTTCCCGAACGCCTGGCCGCGCGGCGCGAAGTGTGGCTCTGGGA
>MEKM01000153.1:0-1512 GCA_001766965.1 Acidobacteria bacterium RIFCSPHIGHO2_01_FULL_67_28
CCGCCACGGGCGACAAGTGTGACGGTCGTCATATCGCGGGGAGACGGAATAGAGGACATTCTTGGCTGTTTTACAACCACCTCCATCGCCGCGCAGGGCAGGAGTAGATGTCAGGTTGAGGGCCGAAAAGGAGAAGCAACCATGGTAGGGAGCAAGACAGCAGTTCGGTGGGCGCTGGCGGTGGTTCTGCTGGCGCCGTTGGCCGCGGCGGCCAGCGGCGGCGGACCCAACAGCAGCGGAACCTGCGTGGCCTGGATGAACGCTTCGCTCGACAGCGCCGTGCTGGTGGCGGCGGACTTGAGCGAGCAGACGGTGGTGTCTTCGCCGACGCCGCTCGTCTTCGTGGGGGACGAGGGCGAGCTGAAGGCCTCGTTGACCGTTACCCCGAGCACCGCCGGGCCGTTTGCGAGCGTGCGCATCTCGCTCTCCGGGATCTCTTTCACCACTTTCGCGGCCTGCGCCACCGGGACGCTGCCGGGCAACCCGGCCGCCTTGAGCAACCTGGTGGTGGCCTTCGACGAAGCCGATGAAAGCGACGGCATCGAAGAGGTCACCGCCGGCCAGCCGGTGAGCCTGGAGATCCGCCTCGAGGTCGCCACCGGGCTGGAGTCGGACGGCGCCGGCTGCATCACCGGGAATTTCGTCGCCGACCCCACCCCGGCCTTCGAAGCCGAACTCGAAGACGACCTGGACAATGAGGAAGACCTGGAGTTCTCCGGCGCCATCGTGTCGCTGGGCACGAGCGACTTCGTGGTGGACGTCAACGGGACGCAGGTGACGGTGCTGGTTGACGCCAACACCGAGTTCGACAACATCGCCGGCCTGGGCGACCTGGCCGCGGGCGACCTGGTCAAAGTGGAAGCCGACGTCCAGGCCGACGGCAGCTACCTGGCCAGCGAAGTCGAGCGGCTCTACGACGAGTCGGTCGGCACCGGAGCCACCGGGCGCATCGCCTGCGTGGACGCCGACAGCTCCGCCAACGAGCTCACGCTGGTGTTCGCGCCCGCCGTGCCCGACCAGCCCTTCGCCGCCACCTCGCTGGTGGTGAACTTGAGCGGGCTGACGAAGTTCAAGGTCAACACCGGAAACATCGACATCAGCGGGTTCGACTTTGACGCCTCCAACCTCTCCCCCGGCCAGCGCGTCACCGCAGCCGGCACCACCGTGATCATTCCCACGCTCAAGGGAGGCGAGAACGCCGCGGCCGCGCCCCAGGTGGTTGCCACTAAGCTCATCCTCAAGCTGCAGGAGGTGGAAGGGGCGCTCATGCCCGGCACGGTCAACCCCAGCACCGGGACTTTCCAGCTCAACGTCACGAGCGCCAGCGGGGTGCTGTTGAGCGGGCCGGTCGAGGTCGACACCGGTCCCATGACCCGTTTCGGCGGCGGCCTGCGCAACGTCAGCAGCCTGAACGACACCGACACCTACCTGGTGAAGGGCCTGCTCGTACGCAGCGGGCCCACCCGCAGCGAGGTCATCTTCATCGCCAAGAAGGTGAAGACGGTAGCCCCG
>MEKM01000153.1:1603-3172 GCA_001766965.1 Acidobacteria bacterium RIFCSPHIGHO2_01_FULL_67_28
GGAATGTGACTTTCGTCGTATTGCCAAGTGACGGGGGCAGGAGTAATATGCTCGGGAAATCGAAGCACATCCTCGGAGAGGCGTCGCTGGGAGGGTCTTCGTTCTGCCGCCCCGGGGCTGGGTCGATTTGAAGTGGCTTCCTCCATCGCCGCGTGAGCAGAAGTAAAAACCTAAGGGAGAAAGGGAGAACACGGATGATAAGCGGTAAGAAAGTTGGTTTCCTGGTAGTCGTGATCGGCTTGCTTGTGCCGCTGGCGGCGGCGGCCCACAACAGTGGTTCTTGTATCGCCTCGATGAGCGCCTCTCTCGACAGCGCCGTACTCATCGCAGCCGACAGCAGCGAGCAGACGGTGATTTCCAGCCCCACGCCCCTCCTGCTGGTGGGGGATGAGGACGAACTTAAGGGTGTGGTCAGCATCACCCCCACGACCGCCGGCCCCTTCACCAGTGTCCGGGTGACGCTCTCCAACATCTCCTTCAGCACCTTCGCCGACTGCGCCACCGGGGCCATCACCGCCAACCCCAGCACCCTGACCGACCTCGTCATCGACATTGAGGAAGACGACGACGACGACAGCGACGACCCCGAAGACATCACGCCGGGCTCGCCGGTCAGCCTCGAGATCGAATTCGAGCCCGAGGATGGCCTGGTGTCGGACGGCGCCGGCTGCTTCACGGGCGACTTCGTGTCCGACCCCAGCGGGGCCTTCGAAGCGGAACTCGAAGATGACGCTAACGAGGAGGAAGACCTCGAGTTCTCCGGCGCCGTGGTATCAACGGCTTCTCCGGAATTCGACATTGACACCAACGGCGACGGCACCGCCGACTTCACCATTCACACCGACAGCACCACCCGGTTCGACGACCCGCTGACCGGCGTCTCCAGCCTGGCGGCCGGCGACCTGGTGAAGGTGGAAGTCGAGGTCCAGCCGGACGGCATGTTGCACGCCACGGAAGTGGAGCTGCTGTTCGATGAGTCGGGCGACGACGGCGCCACCGGGCGCATCGCCTGCGTCGACTCCTCGACCGGGGCGACCCTCGTGACCATGGTGTTCGCGCCCGCCAACCCCGACCACGACTTCCCGGCGTTGACCCTGACGGTGAACCTCGACAGCGGCACCAAGTTCAAGGTCAACAACGGCAACGTCAACATCAGCGGGTTCGACTTCGACGCCGACAACCTCTCGCCCGGCCAGCGCGTTACCGCTGCCGGTGGCACCGCGAGCGGTTCGGCGCCGGAAGTCAACGCCAGCAAGGTCATCCTCAAGCTGCAACAGGTGGACGGCATGATGGTGGGCAGCGCCGACACCGGCGCCGGCACTTTCGAGCTCACCATCACCAGCGCCTCCGACGTGCTGCTGACCGCGCCCATCACCGTCAAGGTCAACCTCAACACCCGGTTCGTCGGCAAGCTGCGCGGTTTGAGCAGCCTGAACAACACCGACACTTACCAGATCAAAGGGATTCTGATGCGCGACCCGGCCGGCACCGAGTCGACCGACGTCATCTTCTTGGCCAAGACCATCAAGGTCAAGAAGGGCAACGCCCCGTAAATCCGTCGGGCGCTGC
>MEKM01000153.1:3277-7453 GCA_001766965.1 Acidobacteria bacterium RIFCSPHIGHO2_01_FULL_67_28
TGAACACCTGCCCGCGGTTCAAGCCCGGCAGCCCGGTGTGGTGGACGCTCACCAGCGCGCCGTAGGGTGTCGCCTGCGCCTCCAGCGCCACCTCCGAAGCCGGCTGCCCGGAACCTTCGGGGCTTTCCCAGGAGAAGCTAAGGCGGCGGTTCCTGTGCAGCTCGAGGAATGTTCCCGTGTGCGCCTGCTTGGCGAGCCGGTGCTGCCAACTGAAGCGCCCCCTTACCTTCGCCTGCACTTTTGCTTTTCCCGGCAGCAGCTTCGCCAGCGCCTTCGGAGTCAGCCAGAGGCGGTAGACCTCGGCGGGCGTGGCGCGCACCAGCGCCCGCGCCAACACTTCCCGCTCCCAGCGCTCGGTTTCGAGGAGCGTCTTCAACTTTAGCAGGAAGTCGGCCCAGCCGTGCGCGTAGTCGGCGAGCTTTTCGCCCGGCCCCGCCGCCCCCTGCACCACCGTCACCAGCGCCGCGCCGCCCTGCCCCTTCACTGTCAGTGTAACGACCGGGGAGCCGAGCACCAAAGTCGAGCCGGGGACGACGTCGAGCACCGTGCCGTGCCAGGTGAAGCGGCCGGGCTTCGCCCCCGGCGCGATCTTTTCCCACACGCCCCACTGCCAGGAGAAGTCGGTCCCCGGTTCGGCCTTGATCTCGACCCGTCCGAGCGTAATCAAGCCGAGGTCACGCGGCGAAGTGAGCGCCGTCCAGACGCGCTCCGGCGGCGCCAGCACCGCCAGGGACTCGACAATCGGTTGTAGTGTTTTGCGTCCCATCGAACGCCTTTCTCACCAGCCGAGGCAAACCATGTTTCACCCTTCGCTCTAAATTCCGCCGGGAGCGTGCCGGCCTGGGGTATCAGTGTTCGCCTCCGGCGGGCGCGGTCGAAGAACAGAACATACCACCGAGACGACCAGGATGCCGGCAACCACAGCGAGAGCGATACCCACCGGAATCTTGTAGACGTCGGCCAGCATCATCTTCAGTCCCACGAAAACCAAGATGCCGGAGAGGCCGTAGTGTAAGTAATGAAACAACTGCATGATTCCCGCCAGAGCGAAATAAAGGGCGCGCAAGCCCAGAATGGCAAAGACGTTCGAGGTGTAGACGATGAACGGGTCGAGCGTGATGGCCAGGATGGCGGGAATTGAGTCCACCGCAAAGATGAGGTCGGTGGTCTCCACCAGCAGGAGCACCACGAACAACGGGGTGGCGAACCGGCGGCCGTTTCGCCGGATGAAGAATCGATCCTCTTCGTAGCCGTCGGTTACCGGCATCAGTCGGCGAAAGAGCCGCAGCACGGGATTCCTTTCCGGGTGAATCTCCTTGCCCTTCTGCCAGGCCATCTTGATGCCGGTCAAGATCAAGAAGGCCCCGAAGATGTAAATGACCCAATGGAACTTCTGGATCAGGGCAATGCCGGCGGCAATAAAGATGGCCCGCATAATCAGCGCGCCCAGGATGCCCCAGAAAAGGACCTTGTGCTGGTAGGCGGCCGGCACGCGAAAGTAGGAGAAGAGCATCAAGAAGACGAAAATGTTATCTACACTTAGCGACTTCTCAATAAGATACCCGGTCAGGAATTGCAGAGCGGTCTCCGACCCGCGCCAGAAATAGACCCCGACATTAAAAAGAAGCGCCAGCCCGATCCAAACTGCGCTCCAAATCAGCGCTTCCCGTAGCCGCACTTCGTGCGCCTTGCGGTGGAAAACACCCAGGTCCAGCGCCAGCATTGCCAGCACAAAAACGTTGAAGGCCACCCACAGCAGAACTGGACTCGACATTCACGCTCCCGTGTTTGTTATATCATTCCCGGGGGCCGCCTATTGAGCCAAAGCGCGGCCAGCGCCTCATGAGCACCGCCGCCGACCAACTCGCCCTCCACGCCGAGCTGCGCGAAAAGAAGAGCGTGGCCCTCGTCAGCCTGCTGGCGGCGCTGCTGCTGGTGAGCCTGAAGACGGTCGTCGGGCTCTCCACGCAGAGCCTGGGCGTGCTCTCCGAAGCTGCGCACTCCGGGCTCGACCTCATCGCCGCCGGCATCACCTATTTCTCCGTCCGCGTCTCCGGCAAGCCCGCCGACGCCGACCACCAGTACGGCCACGGCAAGGTCGAAAACTTCTCCGCCTTCCTCGAGACCGGTCTGTTGCTCCTGACCTGCGCCTGGATCGTCTGGGAGGCGGTGCGGCGGCTCTTCTTCAAGGAAGTCCACGTCGAGCCCAGCCTCTGGGCCTTCGGGGTGATGGCCATCAGCATCACCATTGACCATTTCCGCTCCCGCGCCCTCGACCGCGTGGCGCGCAAGTACGACTCGCAGGCGCTCGAAGCCGACGCCCTGCACTTCCGCACCGACGTCTGGAGCTCCTCGGTGGTCATCGCCGGGTTGACCGGAGTGCTGCTGGCCGACCGGCTCGGCTGGTCAGCCCTGCGTCGCGCCGACCCCATCGCCGCGCTGGTCGTAGCCGGCATCGTCGTCTGGATCAGCGTGCGCCTGGGCAAGCGCACGGTGGACGTCCTGCTCGACGCCGCCCCGGCCGGCGTCCGCGCCCAGGTGGAGAACGCGGTGGCGGGAGTCGAAGGCGTGCTTCGCGTCGAGCGCGTGCGCACCCGCCGCGCCGGCAACCGCACGTTCGTGGACGTCACTCTGGCCGTCCCCCGCACCGCCAATTTCGAGCGCGTGCACGACATCTCCGACCGGGTCGAGGAAGCCGTGCGCGGCATCCTTCCCGGAGCCGATGTGATGGTGCACATGGAGCCGCGAGCGCCCTCCAACGAAAGCCTCTTCGACCAGGTGCGCGCCATCGCCCAGCGGCACGACCTGCTGGTGCACGAGCTGGCGGCCCACGAAGTCCGCCCCGAAGCTGCGGGGGGCGAGCGCGGCCGGCTCATCCTCGACCTCGACGTCGAAGTGGACCCGCAACTCACGCTGCGCGAAGCCCACGCCCAGGCCGACCGCGTGGAAAAGGAAATCCTCCGCGAGCTGCCGCGCGTGACCGAGGTGAACACCCACATCGAAGTCCTGGGCCGGGAGGTGGCGCCCGCGGCTGACCTCGAGGAGTTAACCGCGGCGCTCGAGGCGCACCTGCGCGACGCCCCCTATCACCTGCCCGACCTGCTCGACGTCCACCAGGTGCAGGTGCACGAAGTCGAAGGCAAAATCATCGCCTCCTGCCACGCCACGCTCGATGGCGGGCTTCCCATCGGCCGCGCCCACGACCTGACCCAGGAGCTTGAAACCCGCACCCGCCGCCATTTCCCCCAGCTCTTCCGCTTCACCATCCACACCGAGCCCCCCGAAGAGCGCTAGGACGATTCTCCTGGCGGCCGGCCGGTTGCTTCCGGCATCCAACTGGAGTACAGTGGGCGGACCCCGAGGGATCGGGGTAAACTCCATCGCAATCCTCCCGCCCGATGAGGAGTGTCACGATGAGAAAGATTCTTTGGTCGCTGCTGTTGACGCTGGCTCTCGTACTCGCGGCGCCTGCCTGGGCCGCGCAGGGCAAGGGCCAAGGCAAACCGGCCGACAAGGGCAAGCCCGCCGACAAGGGCAAACCCGCTGAGGCTGGCAAGCCCGAGGACGCCGGCAAGGACAAGGAAAAAGAGAAAGAAGACAAGGAGCGCGAAGAAGCCGCCAAGCACGGCCGCGCCTTCGGCAAGGACCACGAGAAGACCATCCGCGACTGGTTCGGCAACAACCAGAATCTGCAAGGGCTGCCGCCGGGCCTGGCCAAGCGCGAGCAGCTTCCGCCCGGCCTGCAGCGCCACCTCGAGCGCAACGGCACGCTCCCGCCCGGCTTGCAGAAAAAAGTTCAGCCGCTGCCGGAGTCGCTCGACAAGAAACTCCCGAAAACTCCGGACGGGGTAAAGCGCGTTGTGGTGGCCGGCAACGTTATCCTGCTCGAGGAGCGCACCTCCAAGGTCCTCGACATCGTCAAGGACGTCTTTGGCGGCTCGAAGAGCACGGCCACGACGGGCGTGCGCCGGACCGACTAGTACGCCGGCGAAGGTCGAAGCCGGCTAAGAGGACCCCCGCGGAATGCGCCTGCGCCTCCTGTGTCTCCTGCTCTTTGCCGGGCTGCTCGCGGCCGTCCCCCTTCCCGGCGAACCTTCCGGACAAGCTCCGGCGCGAGCCGCGGCGCAGGAAGAAGAGCCGCCTGTCCGTCCCGCCAACCTCATCCTGGTCAACGCG